>CAXTFS010000077.1:0-12234 GCA_964243395.1 uncultured Acidobacteriaceae bacterium
ATCTGCTTGGTTCGATCCCCTTCGGCTATCTTTTGGTGCGCTTCTTCCGCAAGGAGGACATTCGCTCCGTCGGCAGCGGCAATATCGGCGCCACCAACGTGGCGCGTTCGGGAGCCAAGGGTCTTGGCGTTCTGACACTTCTGCTGGATCTGCTTAAGGGCTTTCTCGCCGTCCGCATCGCACAGCATGTCGCTCCGGGTGCGCCTGGATTTCCATCGGACCTCGCTGTCGGTGCGGCGGTGTTCGCGGTGTTGGGGCATGTGTTTCCTGTCTGGCTGCGCTTTCGCGGGGGCAAGGGCGTTGCGAGCGCTCTGGGCGTCTTTCTCGCGCTCGTGCCGACGGTCGCTCTGGCGGCTTTGGTGGTCTTTCTCGTGTTTGTGGTGCTGACCCGGATCGTCAGCCTGGCTTCGATTGTGGCGGCGGCTGTTCTTCCGCTGTTTGCAATGCTCCTCCTGCCGGACCGGTCTCCGGTCTACCTCGGCGGTGTTCTTTTGATCCCTCTGCTGGTGATCGTGAAACACCACGCCAACATCCGCCGTCTTCTGCACCGGACCGAGCCTCGCTTCGGGGGGACGAAGGCCGTCGACTCCCTGACCGATACGCAGGGGAAACGGAAGGCACAGGCATGAGTCGCATAGCTGTTTTGGGCGCGGGCGCCTGGGGGACCGCGTTGGCGGTCGGTCTGGCGCGCCGGCGCGGTCATGATCTGAGCCTTTGGGCGCACTCCCCGGCCCACGCGGAAGAGCTTGCCGACACGGGCGAGAATCTTCGCTATCTGCCCGGGTTTGTGCTGCCGGCCGACGTTCGCATCACGGCGCACCTGCCACAAGCGATCGGGGGCGCGGAGATCATCCTCTGTGTCACGCCCTCGCAGGCCCTGCGATCCGTCATGGAGGGCATCGCTCCCTCGTTGAAGCCCGGACAGTTTCTGCTTTCGGCGTCCAAGGGCATCGAGGAAAAGACCTTTCTGCGCATGTCGCAGATCATGGCCGAACACGCGCCATTGAACCCCTTTGGCGTGCTCGGCGGGCCCTCCTTTGCGCAGGAGGTTGCCGATGGCATGCCCACGGCGATCACTATCGCCACCGAACACGCCGGATTCGCACGCCGGCTGCAGGACGATTTTTCGTCCTCAAGCCTGCGCGTCTACCGCAACGAGGATGTGATCGGTACGGAGCTTGGCGGCGCGCTGAAGAACGTGATCGCGCTGGCCGCGGGTGTCGTCACCGGCCTGGAGCTGGGCTCGAACTCTGCCGCGGCGCTCATCACGCGGGGCATGGCCGAAATTACCCGCCTTGCCATGGCCTGTGGTGGCCGGCGCGAGACGCTCTCCGGGCTTGCCGGCATCGGCGACCTCGTGCTCACCTGCACCGGCGGCCTGTCCCGCAATCGCGCGGTCGGCATTGAGCTTGGCAAAGGACGTCACCTCCCCGAGATCCTGGCCAGCCTGAACGGCAAGGTGGCCGAGGGCGTGCGTTCCACCACTGCCGCGCTTGGCCTTGCCGCGCGCTACGGCGTGGAAATGCCGATCACCGAGCAGATGGCCGCCATCCTGCACCAGAACAAACCGCCGCAGGAGGCCATCCGCGAACTGATGGCAAGGCCGGGCCGCACCGAGTAGCGTCAGGCACGCCCGGCTCAAGAGGCAGCTGACACAGGTGGAGCCATCAGCGTGGGCGCGGCCACCGAGGTCCGGGCCTCCGCCCCGACCCGCAGGCGCGTCACCGTCACCACTGTAATGTCATCGTCCTGGCCGAACGCGATCGCCGCCTCCGCCGCTTCGTTCGCGTCGGCGCAGGTGCCGGCGAGCGCCCGCAGCCGGTCGAAGCCAAACAGCTCCCCATCCCTGGCGCGTGCCTCCAACAGGCCATCCGAGTACAGCAGCAGCTTGTCACCGATGTGCAGAGCGCTGTGGATCTCTTCGTACTCTGCATCCAGACTGATCCCCAACGGCAGCGCCGGCGGCGGCTCCAGCTCCTGCCCATTCCGGAATGGCGGCGGATGCCCCGCACTCGCAACGGTGATGCCGCCGTCCGGGCCAAGCCGCACCACGGTGCAGGTCGCAAAGCCACCACCCAACCGTCCCTGCAGGCGCCGGTTGATGCCGGCGAGCATCTCCGCAGGCGAGGGCAACTGCTCGGCAAAGGTGCGGATAGTGCCCACAATCAGCGCCACCGCCATCGCCGCGGTCAGTCCCTTGCCGCTGACATCGCCCACGATGAGCAGCGCCGACCCGCCACCCTGGGGAATGAGCTGGAAGAAGTCGCCGCCGACCTCCTGCGCCGGCCGATACGCGCTGGTGACCTCGTAGCCAAGCACCGCGGGCAGCTCGTCCGGAATCAACACGCGCTGCAGCTCCTGGGCGCTGTGGAACTCGCGGGCCAGATCGGTCTGGCGTTTACTTTCCAGCATGAAACTGCGGTAAACGGCGGCAACCAGCGAGAGGAGCAGGCACGTTGCCGCAACGTCCTCCAACGTCACCGCGTTCCCGCGAACAGAAAACAGGGGGCGGATCAGCGCCTGCCAAAGCGTCCAGTGGGTGAACCGGTCGCCTTGGGAAAGAAACGAGCCGACCTCGAGTACAAGATCCGTGAGCAGTGCGAAACCCGCGACCAGCCAGGTCGAAACGGGCAGTCTCTTGCGCAGGGCAAGGTATACCAGTGCCACGGGAAAGAGCTCCGGGAGGAGGACGACCTCCGAGACGATCCCGTCAAGGATCTGCGGCCAGCCCGGCGCCCAGAACGAGACAGCCACACCGTCCAGCAACAACAGGGCGATCTCGGCGACGGCCAGCCGCCGCGCCCAACGCATCACGCGTTCGTCGTTCCGCAACCCTAAAAGATAGATCAGGACAAACCAGGTCGCGATGTCTTCAAGGGGCTGATACACCGTCGCAAAGACCGCTTCCCCTACATACGAGAAGCCAAAGACGCCGTGCCACCAGCCGCGCTGCAGAACGCTTGCCAGCGCGAACAAACCCAGCCAGAGAAGCAGCGGCTGGCCGCGATGCTGGAACCAGGCACCCAGGCTGCCGATCATCACCGTTCCGTAGAGCAGTGCTAGGCCGATAGCAAACTGCAGCCCATGCAGCCGCAGGTAGTGTTCGGCTCCGTCCAGAGCGGCAATCGCCCCGGGACTGCCCACGCTCGGTGCCCCGGTGAGCCCACCGCCGAGGCCCGGGTCGTAGGAGATGAGTGGCGCTTTCCACACCCGAATGGCCAACACACCCGAGCGCTGCGAGCCCAGATCAAACGTCTGCGGCAGCGGGTAGTTCGGCCACGAGGCGTGCGGCGGCAAGCGCCCGACGGCCCCTACCGGGCGGCCTTCCCAAAACACCTGGTACACGTCCTCGACCGGCGGAACGAACAACGCAAGCGGTCCTCCCGCAGCCGTCCGCGCATCGATGTGGCGGCGGTACCAGGCGAAGCCCTGGTAGGCGAAATGCCCCTGCACGCCCCAGCCTTTGTCTGCGGAGATCCGCTCCCACCCAGCATCGTCAAAGCCCGGCAACGCCCAGCGCGGATCGTCGCCTGTGTGGAACTCCCAGGGGCCACCCAGTTTTTCGGTGGGCTGCCCCAACCCAGCCACCGTCAGCACCGGCGTGCTGGACTCCCCGTGGCCAACGCCTGGGACGCATAGGCAGAGCAGCAGCAGAAGGAGGAACAGCTGGGTGGGCCGCGTCGTCAAACCGGCGTTGCTCCTGGAGGAAGGATTCACCTCATCATAGCCACATCGTGCAGCCGCATCGCGCAGCCGGCATCGGACGCCGGGATCAGCCAACGGCATGGGCATGCATCTCGTCCAACAGGGCTTATGAAATGCGCCGCTGCGCTCTGCCTTCTCCCGTTCTTGTCTCTCCCCGCGCATGCCCAGGGGGCCGCCACAGATCAAGCCGTTGGGCACCTGGAAACCGTTGCCACCTTCCCCGGCCCTATGCCCGAGGGCGTTACCGTCTCGCACACGGGGCGCATCTTCGTGAACTTCGCCCGTTGGGGCGATGACATTCCGTTCACCGTGGCCGAACTCGTGCATGGCAAGGCAGTCGCCTACCCCAACGAGGCCATCAACAACTGGCCCGGCCGCTCCCTGCCCAACCCCAACGCCTTTACGGACCCAACCGCCGACCAGACCCACTTCGTCAGCGTGCAGTCCGTGGTGGTCGATCCGGACGATCGCCTCTGGGTACTCGATACCGGCGCACCCAAGCTCAAGAACATCGTCCCCGAAGGACCAAAGCTGGTCGCCATTGATCTGCGCACCAACCAGGTCGTCAAAACCATCCTTATCCCAACCGAAACCTGCGGCACCAACTGCTACCTGAACGACGTGCGCTTTGATCTGCGTGCGGGCGACGCTGGCTCGCAGGATCCAGGGACGATGATCGGCAGCCATCCCGTGCTCGACCCAAACAAGCCCGCAAAGGACCCGTCATATCCCGCGGCGGAACGCGCCTTCGGCACGCAGAATGCCCAGGGCGTCGTCGACCTGCCGGTGCAGGACCGCAGCACCGCGCCGATCCACGGCACAGCCTACATCACCGACTCCTCCAGCGAAGGTCCCAACGCGATCATCGTCGTTGACCTCGCCTCAGGGAAGAGCTGGCGGCGTCTGAATCAGCACTCCAGTGTGCTGTCGGAGGACCAGTTCCTCATGTTCTCGCAGGGTCAGCCCGTCTACATGACCGAACCGAACAAGCCACCCAAGGCCGTCAACTTCGCCGCAGATGGCATCGCCATCTCGAACGATGGTGAGACGCTTTACTACTGCCCGATCAACGGCACCAAACTCTATGCGGTTGCCACCGCGATGCTCCGCGATCGCTCGAAGTCGGACGCACAGGTTGCGGCCACCGTGCGCATCGTGACCGGCAAGATGCCCTCCGATGGCCTGGAATCCGATGCTGCCGGGAATGTCTACATGACCGATCCGGTGACCGATTCCATTCATCGTTGGAGCCCCCGGACCGGCCTCACCGAAACGCTTGCACACGACCCGCGCATCCTCTGGCCCGACACCATGAGCCTCGCCGGCGATGGATTTCTCTACTTCACCGCCAACCAGCTGAACGAGCAGCCGACGATGCACAACGGACAGGACCAGCGTCGCAAGCCGTACCAGCTGTTCCGTATCAAGGTGGACGCCGCACCGGTGCAGTTGAAGTAGGGCGGAGCCTCGCAAAGCGGCTCCAGTAAACTAGGGGGATGGCGTTTTCTCTCTTCGGCAAGCGTGACAAGACACCCGAGCCCACCGAGGCAGCCCCGGCTGCCTCGGTGCCCGCCGGCTCGGTGCTGGAAGCCGAGGAGAAGCAGTCAGAACCTGGTCGTCGCGGCGGCTTCTTCGACCGTATGCGGCAGGCCGTCACCCGCACGCGTGAGTCATTCTCGAGTTCCATTGCGTCGGTCGTGGCCCTCACGCGTGAGGTCGACGAGGCCTCGCTCGACGATCTGGAGTTTGCCCTGCTGGCCGCTGACATCGGCGGCCCCACCACCGACGAGATCATCAGCCGCCTGCGGGAACGCGCACTTCGCCATGGGATCGCCGACGGAGCCGAGCTCAAAATCGCCTTGAAGGCCGAGATCCGCCGTATCCTGGATGCCGTTGCCGTACCCCCCAAGCGTCCGCTGACCGGGCCCGAGATCGTCATGATGGTGGGCGTGAACGGCACGGGCAAGACCACCACCAGCGGCAAGCTGGCCGCGCTGTACCGCCGCGAAGGCCGCTCCGTTCTGCTCTGTGCCGCCGATACCTTCCGCGCCGCCGCGATTGAGCAGCTGGAGGTCTGGGCGGGGCGCTCCGGCGTCGATCTGATCAAGACCAAACAGGGTGGCGATCCCTCCGCCGCGCTCTTTGACGCGCTCGCGGCAGCCAAGGCCCGCAGTACCGACGTTGTGCTCGTCGACACCGCGGGCCGTCTGCACACCAAGGTCGACCTGATGAAGGAGCTCGACAAGATGCGGCGTACGGCCGAGCGGCAGGTGCCCGGTTCCCCCCACCAGACGCTGCTCGTGATCGACGCCACCACCGGCCAGAACGGCATGCAGCAGGCCAAGCTCTTTACCGAAGCCGCACAGGTCACGGGAATCGTGCTCACCAAGCTCGATGGAACGGCCAAGGGCGGCATCGTCGTGGCAATCGCGCACGAACTCGGCCTCCCGGTGCGTTTTGCGGGCGTCGGCGAAAAGATCGACGACATTCTGCCCTTTGATCCAGCGGCGTTTGTCGATTCACTCCTCACGTAATCTAAGACGCCTCGACCGTCAATCCCCGCCTCGATCCAATCTCGCTACGACTGTTTACCAGTCGGAGACCGAAGGTGTATCTTCCTCCCCGGCAGATTAGAGGATGCTTAGGCGTTGTCATTCCTCTGAAGTGCAGGTACATCCCATGCACCAGTTTTTCGTAACTCTTGTTTCCATGCTGCTTTCGTGCTGCCACGGTGGAATCACTCACCGCGCAGTGAGCACCGCTACCTACGCCGATGCCCGCACCGGCTCCACGATGATCCTGCCGGATCGCCGTGCACTCGCGCGCCGCGTGGGGGACGGGGTCTACTATGCTGGTTCAGCATGTGTCTCCTGCCGGCGGATGGAAGTTTCCTACAGCGTGCGCTAGAGCTCGCGCGCAAGGACGCCGCCTTCGCCTCACCTAACCCGGCCGTCGGATGTGTGCTGAGCCGCGACGGCCAGATCCTTGGCGAAGGCGCACATCGCTACGACGAGCGCGACCACGCTGAAATTGTCGCGTTGAAGCGTGCGGCTGCGGCAGGCCACGACGTCCTCGGCGCCACGGCCTACGTCACGCTGGAGCCCTGCTCGCACCACGGCCGCACCGGGCCCTGTGCCGACGCGCTGGTTGCGGCGGGCGTCAGCCGCTGTGTCGTCGCTACCGTCGATCCCAACCCTGCGGTTCGCGGCCGAGGTCTGCGCAAGCTGCAGGCTGGCGGTATCACGGTGGTCGTTGCCGACCCGGCCTCAACCATTGCCAATGAGGCTCGCCGGCTGAACGATGCATTTGCCTTCGCAATCCAGCATGGCCGTCCCTTTGTCACGCTGAAATCTGCGGTGTCGCGGGATGGCTACCTTGCCCCGCCGCCTTCCACCCGCGGAGCGGCTCAGCCGCACTGGCTCACCGGCGCTGCGGCGCGCGCCGATGTGCAACGCCTGCGCCACGAAGCCGACTGCCTCATCACCGGCATCGGCACCGTACTTGCCGATAACCCCGCGCTCACTGACCGTACCGGCGAACCACGCCGCCGGCCCTTGCTCCGCGTTGCGCTGGACTCGCAGCTGCGCCTTCCGCTCGGCTCGGAGCTCGTGCGCTCTGCCGCCCGCCGCGGGGAACCAGACCTGCTGGTGATCGCCTCGATCGACGCCGACCGGGAGCGCGAAGCATCGCTGCAGGCGCAGGGCGTCGCCGTGCAGCGTCTGTTCGGCTCCGGCTCCGCGACAGAGCTGGCCGACCTGCTCGCGATGCTGGACCTGCGCGGGGTCCGGGGCATCCTCCTTGAAGCCGGATCTGCGGTCAATGCCAGCTTTCTCGCCCAGAATCTCGTCGATCAAGTTGTCCTCTACCAGGCGCCCGTCACGCTCGGCGAGGGTTCCCTGCCCTTCGCCCTGGGGCAGCCACCGCCGGACGCCTGGGAGACGCGACTTACCCGATGCAGCCAGCTCCGCTTCCCACACGGCGCGGCCGAGGACGTCTGCCTCTCCGGCTACCTTCATGATCCCTGGGCCGGGATGGACGGAAGTTAGTCCGATGCGCTCAAAGCGATGACCGAACCCCGCCCGCTGTACCCTAGATTCATGTTTACCGGCCTTGTCGAAACCACCGGCACCGTGCTCTCCACCCAGCGAACCGGGGGCGCCACACGCATCGTGATTGAAGCGCCCGACCTCACGCATCGCTGGAGACAGGGTGACAGCATCGCTGTGAACGGCGTCTGCCTCACCGCTATCCCGGTGGCCGAGGACACAGCAACGCAGTTTGCCGCAGACCTGGCCACCGAGACGATGGAACGCACCACCCTCGGCACAGCTCTGCCCGGCACCGTGGTCAATCTTGAGCTGCCGACCCCGGCTGGTGCGCCGCTCGGCGGCCACGTGGTGCAGGGGCATGTGGATGGCAAGGGCAAATTGATCTCGATGGTGGCGTTTTCGCCCGACCTGCAGACTACCGATTGGCGCATGACGGTGGAGCTGCCGTCAGGGCTCGCCAACTACGTCCTGCAGCAGGGCTCCATCACCATTGACGGCATCAGCCTGACCGTCGCGAAGCTGCACCCACCTGACAGCACCGGCGCCGTGCGCATCGAGGTGGCGGTCATCCCGCACACCTGGCGCAGCACACATCTGCACACCCTGCAGGCGGGCGCAGCGGTCAACATCGAGACCGACGTACTGGCAAAATATGCGAGCCGAAAGCCCTCCCATGCGGCTCCGGGCGAACCGTGGCTCACGCCGGGGTACCTGCTCGCCAACGGATACTGAACGGCCGGACAGCGCTAGGACGGCAACGGGCGAGGTCCGAAACGTAGAATCGGACCCATGTCCGCAAACGATGCCACGCTCGCCCAACGCCAGTTCACGCTTCCCCTACCGTCGGGCGACTTCAAGGCCTATCTTTTCGATTGCGACGGCACCGTCGTTGACTCCATGCCGCTGCACTACCTGGCCTGGCGCAAAGCGCTGGACGTCTGGAGCTGCGACTTCCCCGAAGAACTCTTCTATGAGTGGGGCGGAAAGCCGGTCGACCAGATCCTCGCCGATCTCAGTTCGGCCCAGGGCCTGACCATTCCGCTCGCCGAGACCGCGCAGCTCAAGGAAGACTACTTCCACGATGCTCTGCCGCAGCTCACCGCGGTGGCGGAGGTGCTCGAGCACATCGACGATGCCCATGGGCGTGTGCCGTTCGCGATTGTCTCCGGGGGCGGCCGCTTCTCCGTGAAGCGCTCACTTGAGCAGCTGCATCTGCTCGACCGCTTCGACACCCTGGTCTGCGCGGAGGATTACACCCACGCCAAACCGCATCCGGAGCCCTACCTGATCGCAGCGGAACGGCTTGGCGTCTCGCCCGCGAACTGCCTCGTCTTTGAAGACACCCAGCTTGGGGTCGACGCCGCCGAGGCCGCCGGCATGAAGTGGGTCAAAGTGCCCCATCCGCTCGAGCGCGGACGTGCCAAGAGCAGCTGATCTCTACCAGTCCGGTAACCGACGGCCCGCTGCAGCGCTGTTTGAGGGCTCATAGACGCGCTGGTTCGCTTTGCTCGTCGTTCTACTCGCCGGCGCCTGCTTCGGTGGCGGTCTCCCCTTGGCAGGTCAGGCCGAAGGTCGCACATAACGTGCGTCGCCGTCGACGATGTAGGTTGCGCACGTCGCCGTCGCAGCCTCATCGCTCTCAGGAGCCGAGGTCAGACCGCCGCGGCCAACTCCCCGGCAGGCGCGGCTCCCACCGCCAGATCGCGGTGCCCCGGTGTGGCGGGGGGTGCCAGTCGATGACCCAGCCGGATCATGGGACGTTCAATGCAGTAGTAGCTGAAGATCGCCGCGACAAACGCCAGGATGTACCGGTACGGCTGTCCGTTGCTCCACGTGAGCAGGCGCCAGCTACACCATTGCGCCGCCCCGCCACCGAAGAAGAGCAGGTGCCAGAGATAGAGGCTGTAGGAGATGCGCCCGACAAACCTGAGCGGCTTCAGCTCCAGAAAGCGCGTAGTCAGGCTCTCCGGGTGCAACATCGTCGCCACGACCCAACCGCTGAAGCTGTAGAACAACCACTCCGGGTCCATCGAAGGCAGCAATAACGGACTGCAGAGATGCCCGTGGTATCGCCACAGGTGGTGGGCGTACAAAACAGGAATCGTCAGCAAAAAGGCGGTCCATGGCTTCAGCCAGCGAATGGCACCGGTCATCGCCCAGGGCTTGTAGCGAAGCAGGATCGCGGCAAAGGAAGCAAATAGCAGGTACTGCACCAACCAGTAGGTGCGACGGTCAGAGACGTCCAGCGAAAACAGCCGAATGTGTGAACCGACGAACTGCAGTGCAAGCACCAGCACAAAGAGGCCGCCCAGCATCTCGGTCCGCCGGCGCTTCACAAAGAGGAAAAAGAGGGAGATCAGCAGGTAGTAGTGCTCTTCCGCGGCCAGCGACCAGAAGTGCCCGACCAGGTAACTGGCCGGAACAAGGTGGAGGCGATCCAGGTTGTGCCAAAGGAAGTTTTCGTACATCAGCAGCGCGCCCCACCAGTACTTCCACTGGGCATGGATGAGGTGCAGCCCCATCAGCAGAGCGACCACGCCCAGATACACCCATTGCGTGGGTTGGATACGGAAAAAGCGCCGGATGTAGAAGGCTTTCGCGGAGAAGTAGCCGACCTTCTGCTCATCATCGAGGATGCGCCAGGCAATCAGGATGCCGGACAGCGCGAAGAACAACTGAACGCCATAGCCGCCCATGCCCTGCACGGGATCGGTGTGATGGCCAAAGACGACTCGCCGCGCATCATGCGTCCACATTACCGCGAGAATCGCCAGACAACGCCATCCATCCAGGCTGGGAAGATACCCAGACCTCGGCCTCTCGATGCTCACGTGTGCGGGGCCCCTTCCGTCGTTCTTTTGGAGCGAGGATACCATCCGGACGCCAAGAAGTTGGGGCGCCCGGAGGCGCCCCGATTGGTTCACTCCTGCGCCGCTACAACGAATTCATGTTGTGCAGGAACTCGGAGTTGTTGCGGGTCTTGCCGAGTTTATCGCTCAGCAGCTCCATGGCTTCAACCGGCGACAGCGGATTCAGTACCTTGCGTAGGATCCATGTGCGCTGCAGCTCGTCCTTGGGGATGAGCAGCTCTTCCTTACGCGTGCCGGAGCGCTGGATGTCGATCGCCGGGAACACGCGCTTGTCGACAAGCTTACGTTCCAGGATGACTTCCATGTTACCGGTGCCCTTGAACTCTTCGAAGATGACTTCATCCATGCGCGATCCGGTTTCCACCAACGCGGAGGCAATAATCGTTAAGGAACCACCCTCTTCGATATTGCGTGCCGCGCCGAAGAAGCGCTTGGGGCGTTGCAGCGCATTGGAGTCGACGCCGCCCGAGAGCACCTTGCCGCTCGGCGGAACGATGGTGTTGTAAGCACGTGCCAGGCGTGTGATCGAGTCGAGCAGAATGACGACATCGCGCTTGTGTTCCACCAGGCGCTTGGCCTTTTCGATCACCATTTCGGCGACCTGTACGTGACGGGCCGCGGGTTCATCGAAGGTCGAGCTGATGACCTCGCCCTTCACCGAGCGCTGCATGTCGGTGACCTCTTCCGGCCGCTCGTCGATCAGCAGAACGATCAGCACCACCTCCGGGTGGTTGGCCGTAATCGAGTTCGCAATCGACTGCATCAGCACGGTTTTGCCAGTGCGCGGCGGCGCCACAATCAGGCCACGCTGGCCCTTGCCCACCGGCGTCAACAGGTCGAGCACGCGGCCAGAGATCCCCTCGCGCACCGTCTCCATCTTGATCCGTTCCTGCGGATACAACGGCGTCAGGTTATCGAACAGGATCTTGTTGCGCGTTTCTTCCGGCGACTCGAAGTTGATCGCCTCGATCTTGACCAGTGCGAAGTACTTCTCGCCCTCATGCGGGCTGCGCACATTGCCGGAGATCGTGTCGCCGGTCTTCAAATCGAACTTGCGGATCTGGCTGGGCGAAACATAGATATCGTCGGGACCGGGAAGGTAGTTGTAGTCGGGCGAGCGAAGAAAGCCGTAACCGTCCGGAAGAATCTCCAGTACGCCTTCGGCAAAGATGTGGCCTTCTTTTTCGCTCTGCGCCTGCAGGATCTTGAAGATGAGATCCTGCTTCCGCAGTGCGCTGGTGCCGGCGATCTCGAGACCGCGAGCAAGCTTGCCGAGTTCGGCAATGCTCTTTTCTTTCAATTCAGAGATAGTCATGTAGTTCAGGTACTTCTTTCAGTGGTGAGGGGGACGTACAGGAGGGAAGAACGCATCGCACCAGCCACATAGAGCGGGGACGCGGACAATAAAACTGCGGAGGGATCTAGAAAGCAGAAATGGAGAGCAGGAATGGAGAGCAGGAACAGGAAATGCGGATGTGATGTTAGTTGCGCTAAGCCTAACAGAAGTCGCCGGCAACGCAAGTGTCTAAAAGTGGCATGGGAGACATAGCAAAAGTGGTATGGGTGACATAGCCGCAAGTGGTAGAAGCGGCTGAGCCGCGCAGTTAGGC
>CAXTFS010000078.1:0-12200 GCA_964243395.1 uncultured Acidobacteriaceae bacterium
GCCTTCGCATCCATGCTCACGATGACGAATACCTGGTCGCCGGCAATCGGGCCTTTCGGTACTACATCGACGTGGAGGATCTGAACGCATTGGTGACGGAGCTTCGGCCCAGGCTCTCAGACCTGCCGCCAGATCACGTCCACGGACCTCTGGACCAGCCATACGGTCAGCGCGAGTTCCTGATCCTCGCTCCGGACGGCGACCTCATCGTCTTCGGGCAGGCGATCGGTCCGTCGTCGGTGCCAGAGGCTTCAGCAGCTAGCCTCTAACGCGAGATCCCCTCCAATGGCGAACTCGCACTGGCATACAGCTTCTTCGGCATCCGCCCGGCCAAAAACGCCTCGCGCCCCGCCTCGGTCCCCTTGCGCATCGCCGAACTCATCAGCACCGGGTTTTTCGACCCGGCCATTGCCGTGTTCAGCAGCACCGCGTCGAAGCCCAACTCCATCGCCAGCGCGGCATCGCTCGCGGTCCCGAGCCCCGCATCCACGACCAGCGGCACCTCTGTAATCAGCTCCCGCATCATGCGCAACGTGTAGGTATTCGCAATGCCAAGACCGGTGCCGATCGGCGCTCCGAGAGGCATGACCGCTGCCGCCCCGACATCAATCAGCCGCTTCGCAAACACAATGTCGTCAGTGGTATACGGTAGGACCGTAAAGCCTTCTTTTACCAGAACCCGCGTTGCTTCGACCGTCGCCTGCACGTCCGGGTAAAGGGTCGCCTGATCGCCGATCACCTCGATCTTGACCCAATCCGACAGTCCCACCTCGCGTGCCAGGCGTGCCGCCCGAATCGCCTCGTCTGCCGTGTAACAGCCGGCCGTATTCGGCAGCAGGAAATAGCGGTTCGGATCGATGAAGTCCAACAGGCTTTCGCGCGAGCGATCGAGGTTGACGCGCCGCACCGCCACCGTGACCATCTCGGCGCCCGAGGCCTCAATGGCCGCCTTGGTCTCGGCGCCATCCTTGTACTTCCCTGTGCCGACAATCAGCCGCGAGCGAAATCGCCGGCCCGCAATCACCAGATCATCGGCCCCTGACTCGACCGCCGCTCCCACCCGCTCCAACACCATCTCTGCCATGGCCGCAGTCTACTCCGGAGAGGGTGGCCGACTCCACCTATGGAGTTCTCAGTTCGGAGTTGCCAGTTACCGGTAATTGGCCGCTATCACTCACAACTGAGAACCGGGAACTCCCAACCGGGAACTCCCAAATGGGAACTTTCCCCGCAAACACAAACGGCCCGCCCCGAAGGACGAGCCGTTATGCGGTGAACTGGTGGGATTGACTTGAGGGCATCCGACTCGGATGGGCCTCGACGGGGCTTCCTGTTACAAAAAAGACCGTCAGGTCTAGAGCGCGGAGCTCTAAGCCTCAGTCACCTCACGTGTAGTAAAGCAACAACTGGAACAATCAGATTTCATAGGCTGGACCATCCTCCTTTCCCGTGTATTTCGACTATAAGGCGGGTCTCCGGGCTCGTCAAGATGACGGGCTGGAGCCCTTTTGACCTCATTTCATATAGGCCCGCACCAGTTCGATCAGCTCTTCCCCAAGCTCCGGCGTGAGCGCCTTGGCCTGCCCCGGATCCACAAGGTGCAGGCGGATGTGGTCCTCCAACACCTCGGCCATCAGGGCATCGATGCCACCGCGCACCGCCGCCAGCAGCATCAACACCTCCGTGCAGCTCTCCCGCTCGGTCAGGCTGCGCTCCACCTTGCCCATCTGGCCAAGAATGCGCTTTGCCCGGTTCACCAGCTTCACTCGTTCCCGATCCAGCTCCGGCATATTCATCGGCCTTTCATCTCAGGCGGGATACCCCACCGGGGTATACTAACCCCTGCCCTCAAACTGAGAAATGAACCACTCATCGTGACTAAACCGCTGTGCCAACTCGTCCCCTTGCTGCTGCTGTCCGTCCTGTCAGCGGCGGCCCAGGACAATGGCGCCGAGGCGACATCTGCGCCGGTGACGATGTTCCCGCACTCCGAAACCTCGCGGTACCTGATCTCCGGCCAGGCCAACATCATCTTTCAGTCCCACCCCGGTTTTCATTCACCTTATGAGGGATCGAACTCCCTGCTCGCGCGCGGCGAGTACAAGACCTCGCTGGTCGGCACGCTGTTTACCGCCCTTCAGCTGAAGCGCGACCCGCGCTACGCCTCCGACTTCATCTTTGATCTCGAGGCTGCGGGCGGACGGGGCATCTCCGAGGCACTCGGCCTCGCGGGCTTCACGAATCTGGACGTCGTCCGCAACCCAAACCTCGGCCCGACGCCCTACGTTTCCCGCATCCAGCTGCACCAGGTCATCGGCCTCACCGCGGAGCTGGCGGACGGCTCACGCACGCCGTTTTCCCTCGCCACCAAAGTGCCCATCCGCCGCTTTGACCTTCGCGCCGGCCGCATGGGCATCCCGGACATCTTCGACCTCAACGGTCCCGGCTCCGACTCGCACTTCCAGTTCCTGAACTGGACTGCCGACAATAACGGTGCCTGGGACTACGCCGCCGACACCCGTGGCTACACCTACGCCGGGGTCGCCGAGTACGACGACAAAGCCTGGTCGGCCCGCTACGCCATTGCGCTCATGCCCACGGTGGCCAACGGCATCCACCTCGACTGGGACCTTCGCCGCGCCCGCGGAGAGAACTACGAAGTCGAGTACCGCAGGACGCCCCTGGCGCGCCTGCTCGCCAGGCTGGGCCAGCCCGACCTCCCTGGCGCTGTGCGGCTTCTCGGCTACGTGAATCACGGCAACATGGGGGTGTACCGCACGGCAAATGACGAAGCGCTCGCAGCCCGGGTTGAGGGCGCCCTCGCGACCGTGCCCGTCATCAGCGACCACCCGGCGGCGACCACGGTCAAGTACGGGTTTGGGCTGAATACCGAGCAGAACCTCACCGCAGACATCCGCGCCTTTGGCCGCGTCGGCTGGAACGAGGGTCAGCATGAAAGCTTCTGCTACACCGAGGTCGATCAGACGTTTGAGGCCGGGGCGGACATGGCCGGCCCGCGCTGGGGACGACCCCACGATCGGTTCGGCGTCGCCGGCATCACCAACGCGATCAAGCGCGATCACCAGACCTACCTTGCCCTGGGTGGCAAGGGCTTCTTGCTCGGCGACGGACGCCTCGACTACGCCCGCGAGGACATCCTGGAAACCTACTACACGGCGCACAACTGGCGCGGGCTTTTCAGCGCCCTGGACGTACAGCTCATCGACCATCCCGGCTACAACCGGGACCGTGGTCCCGTTGCGGTGTTCAGTGTGCGCAGCCATATTGAGTTCTAGCCGAGTCTTCGCCGAGTTGCATGGAGCGCCAGATCGATCCCGAGGAGCGGTTGCCACCCACATCGCCGGCATCATCCGCTAGAATCTGCAGAAAGCTCACCGCCTTCCGATGCCGACCACCGTGTCTACAAACGCGCGCCTGCTCAAGCTCTGCCGCAAGCTGCACCTCTACTTCGGCCTGTTCGTCGCTCCGTCGCTGTTGTTCTTTGCGTTCACCGGAGCCCTGCAGACCCTGAGTCTCCATGAGGCGGCGGGGACCTCCTACAGCCCGCCCCGCTGGCTGGAGCAGATGGCCCAGGTACACAAGAATCAGAACCTGGAGATCCGGAAACGCGAACACGCCCCTGCTCCGAAGCCAGCCGCGCCTGATCCGAAGCCAGCCGCGCCCGTTCCTCCCGCAAGCGCCGCCCCACTTGGGCCGCCGCCGGAAACCCTTTCCAGCAAAGAGCACGAGCATCTTCCGCTCAAGTTCTTCTTTATCCTGGTGTCGCTCGGCCTCTTCGTGTCGACGGGCACCGGTATCTTCATGGCCTACAAATATGAGCGGCGAGGCCTTGTTGTCACAGGATGGCTGCTCGTCGGGACAGCCATCCCGCTGCTTCTGCTGCGCTTCTAGCGCCCTATACTCAGAAATATGCTGTCCGTGCTTCCCCTTGAGCTCGCCGTCTTCCTCTCCGGCCTGCTGCTCGGCAGCTTCCTCAACGTCTGCATCTCGCGCCTGCCGCAGGGGCAAAGCGTCGTCACACCGCGCTCCCGATGCCCGCACTGCCTGGCAACTATCCGCTGGTACGACAACATACCCCTGCTGAGCTGGGTGCTGCTCGCGGCAAAGTGCCGCGACTGCAGAGCGCCGATCCCCTGGCGCTATCCGCTGGTCGAACTCGCCACCGGGGTCTGGTTTGCGCTCAGCTTCGCCGTCCAGCGGCATACCCTGACGGGCGGTGGACCTGCGCTCGCCACCGGGGACCAGACGACGCGCCTCGTGCTCGACGGTGTCGGCATCACGATCCTCGGCTTTGGGCTGATCGGTCTCACCGTGATGGACTGGCAGACGCACATCCTGCCCGACGCTTTTACCCTGACCGGCACCGCGATCGGCTTCTTTCTTGTCTGTGCGCAGGCGATCTTCCTGGCCCCCGGCGAAGGCGACGTGCACCTAACCCCACGTCACAGCCTGCGCATGTCCAGCCCCGGCTCCTTTGCCGCCAAAGGTGACGTCTTTCTCACCGGCCCGGAGGCTCTGGTCGTGGGCCGTCTGCTCGCGATCCTTGGCGCGGCCCTGGTCCTGCTCGCCATCCGGGCCATCTACAAGGCCCTGCGCAACCGCGAGGGCATGGGCCTCGGCGACGCCAAGCTGATGGCCATGATTGCCGCCTTTCTCGGCTTCGGCGATGCGATGCTGAGCTTCTTTCTCGGCATGATCGCCTGTGCCACCTACGCCGTGTACCTGCTCGCCCGCGGCCGCGCCACCACCGCCACCAAGCTCCCGCTGGGCAGCTTTCTCGCTGTCGGCGGCCTGGTCACGGCGCTGCTCGGCGAAGCCGTCCTGACCTGGTACAAAGGCCTGCTCTAGCCCGCCTCCCGCGCACCGGCCTGCTCCGCAATACGGATTGTTATCCCGTAGCGAAGCGGAGGGATCTGCTTTCTTCCGCTAGCCACAGCCCTCCCACGATCCTTGACACTCGACAACCCCACTTCTAGTCTCAAGACTGGCCATGCAGACATACCCGTACATCTGGCAGTACCTTCCGCTCGCGCTTCAGATCCTGGTCGCCGTCGGTATGGCAGCCGGGATGGTCGCCGGGTCATACTTCATCGGCAAGCACAAGCGCTCACGCAACAAGCTCGGCGCCTATGAGTGCGGCATGGACCCCATCGGGGACGCCCGCGGACGTTTCAGTGTTCGTTTCTATATGGTCGCGATGTTGTTCATCCTGTTCGACGTAGAAGCCGTCTTCATGCTTCCCTGGGCGGTCATCTACCGTCGTCTGCCGGCTATCACCGGATCGCGTCTCTTCGGCTTCTGGGAGATGCTCGTGTATCTCGGCTTCGTCGCCGTCGGCCTCTTCTATGTCTGGAAGAAGGGCATCCTGAACTGGTCCAACGACCGCGCCGACCTGTAAACGGACCGCCCCTCTGAACCACCCTCTCACGCACCGACGAGGCCGAACATGCCCGATCCAGTAGATCCAATCGACTCAGCCTCCACCCGGGAAGCCATCTTCGGCAAAGACGCCGTAGTGCAGGCGATGGCCAGCCATGTCGCCATCGGCGCGCTCGGGGACCTCCTCACCGACGCCAAGTGGGACCGCGGCGAGCTGACCCTGTCCGTCGCCCCCGAGTCGATCGTGCCGGCCATGCAGGCTGCGAAAGCCGCCGGCTACAACTTTTTCGAAGACTGCACCTGCGTGGACTGGTACCCCGACGAGCCTCGCTTCCAGGTCACCTACCACGTGCTTTCGCACGGCATGAAGCAGCGCCTTCGGATCATCGCGCGCGTCTCCGGCGACAATCCCGTCATCGACTCCATCACGGGCGTCTGGCCGTCTGCCAACTTCTACGAGCGCGAGGTCTTCGACCTTTTCGGCGTCAGCTTCGCCGGTCACCCCCGCCTGACGCGCATCATGATGCCGGATAACTGGGATGGCCACCCGCTGCGCAAGGACTACCCCGTCGAAGGCTACCGCTAACGCGCAGCCCCCTGCCGTCATCGCCCGGACGGCACCTGCCCCTCTCTTCCACGCCGCGCCTCTGGAGACACACTTTGAGCCCCGTAGCCGATCTTGAAAAGCCTGTCGACCGCACACCTTCCCAGACCGGCGCCACCATGGCGCCCTTCCGCTCCGCCGAAGACATGCTCGTGCCGGGCGTGGAAGACGTCGTCGAGAGTGCCGAGCAGCACCGCCGCCCGCACGGCACCGACCCCGTCTCCGACCAGACCATGGTCCTCAACATGGGCCCACAGCACCCCTCCACCCACGGCGTGCTGCGCCTGGTGCTGGAGGTGGACGGCGAAACCGTCGTCTCAATGGCCCCGGACATTGGCTATCTGCACACCGGCATCGAGAAGACCTGCGAGGCCAAGTTTTACGCGCAGATCACCCCACTGACCGACCGCATCGACTACCTCGCGCCCATGGCCAACAATCTGGCCTACGCGCTTGCCGTCGAAAAGCTCCTGCAACTCGAAATCCCCGAACGCGCCCAGTATCTCCGCGTGCTCTTCCAGGAGCTCACCCGCATCCAGTCGCACCTTGTCTGGCTCGGCACCCACGCGCTCGATATCGGCGCGATGACCGTCTTCCTCTACTGCTTCCGCGAGCGCGAAGCCCTGCTGCGCATCTTCGAGGCCGTCAGCGGTCAGCGCATGATGACCAGCTACATTCGCATCGGCGGCATCGCGATGGAGCCGCCCCTCGACCTGTTCAAGACCATTCGCGACTTCCTCAAGACCTTTCCGTCCAGCGTTGACGAGTACGAGGGTCTGCTCACCGGCAACCCCATCTGGCAGGGCCGCCTCAAGGGTGTCGGCTACCTTTCCGCCGCGGATGCGATCGCGTTAGGCGTAACGGGCCCACCGCTACGCGCCTCCGGCGTCGACTTCGACGTGCGCCGCGACATGCCCTACTCCGGCTACGAGAAGTTCCAGTTCAACGTTCCCGTTTCGAACGACTGCGACGTCTGGGCGCGCTACGTTCTGCGCATGCAGGAGTTCCGCGAGTCGGTCAAGATCTGCCTGCAGGCCCTCGACGGCATGCCCGAAGGCCGCATCACTGCCGACGCCCCTAAGATCATCCTCCCGGACCGCGAACAGATGAAGACCCAGATGGAATCGCTCATCCATCACTTCAAGATCGTCACCGAAGGCTTCGCCGTACCGGCCGGCGAGGTGATGAGCTCGATCGAAGCGCCGCACGGCATGATGAACTACTACGTCGTCTCTGACGGCACCGCCAAACCCTACCGCGTCCACATGCGCAACCCGGACTTCGCCACTCTCCAGGCCCTCGAAACCATGTGCAAGGGGCGCCAGCTTGCCGACGTTGTCGCGGTCATCGGCTCGATCGACATCGTCCTGGGAGAGATCGATCGATAGCCGGCAGAGAACTCCATGGATAATGGGTCGTGAGGCACGACATGGGCGACAGCATCGGGAAGACACTTGCAGAAGAACTCAAGAAGCGGGCCGGGGTACAGGCCAAGCTGCAGGAAGAAGCCCAGCGGAAAAGCACGCAGCAGAAAGCCTCCGACGATGCCGCGCTCACCTCCCTGGTGAAACGTATCGGCGCAGAGGTCGAAAACTTTAACGAAAACGCCGACGATCTCCCGCGTCTCTACTTGTCCGGTGTCGGCGCGGGTGGCCATTACACGCTGACCAGCATTCGAACGATCGTCTTCCGCATCCACGCCAGCCGCCTGGACATCACGATCGCGCCCAGCACCTCCCCCGTTCTTTCCACTGTCATCGACGACGGCAAAGGCTTCCGGTACCGCCACATCGGTCCCAACGGCATGGCGACCAACCGCGAATCCACCGAGAACGAGATCGTGGATGGCCTGCTGAAGCAGGCGTGCGGCCTTTAGCGCCGGCGACCGGATGACGCCGCAGGTACACACGGAACTCTGGACCAGTTGGGCCTCGCTGCTCCGCTCCTACGCCGCCGCGCATGGGCTCAACGCCCCGCAGCACGCGATAGTCGAGGTCTCCGCCGGCGAGATCACTCTCCGCGTCGGGCCACGGTGGCTCCGCTTCACCCACACGGCCGTCGAAGGCAGCGATCATCCGGCAACTCCCTTTCACCTCAACGAAGACGGCACCGTCACCCTCGCGGATGGCTTCGAAGAGGAGCTAGACCTCGCCGCCGAGCGCTTTGCCCGCGAGTTGATGACCCTTCCTTCGTAGCTGCACCCCTTCTGCCCGCAGCGGCCTGTGCCCTGACCCGCCCGTTGTATCGCCTACATGGCGGCTGAGGCGGAGGATGGCTGGCGAGGTCGTTGCCATGCGTGTGCGCCCCGTTGCCCTCACCCTCTGCCTTGCCGCCTTCAGTCTCTCCACGGAAACGCGCACCGCCGCACAGGGCTGCCAGGACCAGCTGCATCAGGCCGCCGTACTACGGGCAAAGACCGCCGTCTCTGCCGATCAGTTGCGCATTCCGGTAAAGGCCTGGGAGCACCTGGAGAAGGCGCGCGTCGCCGCCACAGCCGGCCGCTTGGATCTGTTTGAGCGCGAGACCGCGCTATCGCTGGCCGCTGCTCCCAGGTTCACCGAGGTCTACGTGCTGCGCGCGATGGTGCAGGTCCATGCCCACCAGTTCGAGACAGCCATCGACACGATCGCCGCAGCTCGGCGCATCCACGCGGAGGTCGCCTGGTCCGGGGTCGTGCTGGCAAGCGCTTTCACGGGACTTCATCGCTACCGCGAAGCGGTGGCGGAGATGGACCAGCTCAAGGGGGTCGAGGCCGCCAGCTGGCAATGGATGTTTGAGCGCACGCGCGCAGAGCTTGGGCTCGGCCACCTCGACAGCGCGTTGCGTTGGAGCGAGCTCACCCTGGCCGCGGCGCCTGCCGTCTGCACGGACACGCACCTCCTGCGCGGCAATGTGCTTCAGGGGGCCGGCCGACACCAGGAGGCGATCGCGCAGTTCGAGACGTACCTTGCCCTCACCCTGGACGCTCCAGGGACCCGGCGTACCCAGGTCCAGCAGGCCATCGAAACAACCCGCGCGGGGTTGCGCGATCAGGGGGAACAGCTGGTCGCCTCAAACTGACACCGGCGCAACGCGGGTGGCGTCCCACGCTCCGACGAGCCGTCAACCTCCCGGCGATCGGGCTGTCGCGAAAGCAGCAAAGGAACCGGCCAACCTTTGCCAAGGGCAAAGCGACTTCGGTTCCCCCATGCCGAAACGCGTTGAAGGCCTTAGAATCAGAGGCACATGGCCGCGATTGCCAACACCATCTTCTCCCCCGAGCTCGCCGCGCGCTTCGACCGCTTGGTCACTCTCTACCCCCTCAAGCGCTCCGCTCTCATTCCCATGCTGCTCTATGCGCAGGACGAGGTCGGCTACGTCTCCGACAATGTCGTCGCCGAGATCGCGCAGCGGCTCGATCTACTCGAGCTCGATGTCCGCAACGTGCTCAGCTATTACTCCATGCTGCGCACGGTGCCCGCCGGCAAATACAACGTGCAGGTCTGCACCAACATCTCCTGCATGCTGCGCGGCGGCTATGAGCTGCTCGATCATTGCAAGGCCACGCTCGGTATCGGCCACAAGGGCGTCACACCCGACGGTCTCTTCTCGCTCGAAGAGGTCGAGTGCATCGGCGCCTGTTGCTGGGCTCCTGCTGTCCAGGTCAACTACGACTTCCACGACAACCTGACGCCTGCCAAAATGGACGCCGTGCTCGCCAGCTACGCCGAAGGCCGAGGCCACAACGTGCCCGCCGACGCCGATCCGCTGCCCGGCACGGGTTCCGGAACCGAGGTCAACTAAATGCCCACACTCGTCTCGCATCCCGATGAGGTCAAGATCGTCAGCCGCCGCTTTGGTCAGGGCGCCGCCAACCTCGATCGCTACCTCGAGCTCGACGGCTACAAGGCCGCACAGATGGCAGTTGAAAAGGGTCCTGACTGGATCATCACCGAAATGAAGGCCTCCGGCCTGCGTGGCCGCGGCGGCGCCGGCTTTCCCACCGGCATGAAGTGGAGCTTCGTCCCCAAGCAGTCCGAAAAGCCCAAGTACGTCCTCGTCAACGGCGATGAATCCGAGCCCGGCACCTGCAAGGACCACGTCATCTTTCTGCACGACCCGCACTCCATCATCGAAGGCACGATGATCGCCGGCCTCGCCATCGGCGCGAAGATGGGCTTCATCTATCTGCGCGGCGAGTACCGCTATCTCCTCAACATCATGGAGAAGGCCGTCGCCGACGCCTACGCCAAAGGCATTCTCGGCAAGAACATCTTCGGCAAGGAGGGCGTCGACTTCGACATCGTCACGCAGACCGGCGCCGGCGCCTACGAGGTCGGCGAAGAGTCGGCCCTCATGGAATCGCTCGAAGGCAAGCGCGGCGTGCCCCGCATCAAGCCGCCCTTCCCCGCCGTCGTCGGCCTCTACGGCGGTCCCACGGTCATCAACAACGCCGAAACCATCGCCAACGCCCCACACATCCTGCTTATGGGCGGCGAGGCCTACGCCAAGATCGGCTCCGAACGCAACGGCGGCACGCGCCTCTTCGGCATCTCCGGCCACGTCGAGCGCCCCGGCGTCTACGAGCTACCCATGGGCTACTCCATGCGCGACGCGATCTACAAGGTCGCCGGCGGCATCAAGGACGGCAAGAAGCTCAAGGCCGTCGTCCCCGGCGGCTCCTCCTGCCCCGTGCTCAAGGCGGACGAGATTGACGTCGGTCTCGACTTCGACCAGATGGCCAAGGCCGGCACCATGCTCGGCTCCGGCGGCATCGTCGTCCTCGACGAGTCCGTCTCCATCGTCGAGTTCGCCCTCCGCACCATCGCCTTCTACCAACATGAAAGCTGCGGCTGGTGCATCCCCTGCCGCGAAGGCACTGACTGGCTCAAAAAGACGCTCACGCGCTTTCACGCCGGCGGCGGCACCCGCAAGGACATCGACAACATCCAGTACCTCGCCGAAAACATGATGGGCCGCACCTTCTGCCCCCTCGGCGACGCCGCTGCGATGCCCACCCTCGGCTTCATCAAGAAGTTCCGTTCCGAGTTCGAGGAATACCTGGCCGGCGCCCGCGTGCCCAACCCGCTGATCCATATTCATCCCATGGGCACCAATGAGCTGGTGGGAGCGCATTAGCCGATGACCAGACGCCTCGGGCTGTTACAGAACACCGCGTTCCGTCTGGGAACATCGCTGGGCCTCGCCGGCCTTCTGACCCTCGGCTGCAGCTCGAAGCACAAGGGCGAAGGCACCGTCGGCAGCAACGGCCGCGGCGTCGATCCCAGCTGGTCCACCGCGCTCGGCAGCTGCTGGCCCGAGCTCGGCAAAGACGGCTTCAACACCGACGATCTCAAGCGCAACCTGTCGTTCCCCACGCGTTTCCGCAATGCGTTCCCCGTCTACGCCGCCCAGACCGACGATGACGCCAGCGCCTTGCTCGCCAAACCCGTCCAGGACGCCCCCCCACCGGACACAAGCAAGCTGACGCACTCGCAGTCCCCCGTGCTCTCCCGGGGCCAGGCCGCCCAGGGCACCAGCCCCCAGGGTGCCGTGGTCCAAAGCACCAATGGCAGCGCGCCCCCGGACGGCCTCTGCTCGATCCAGACAGGCATTCCCCAAGGCTTCAGCAAGTAAGGACCACTCCTCATGCCAGATGTTTCCTTCACCGTAGACGGCAAGAAACTCACCGCCCCCGCGGGCACGCTGCTCATCGACGCCTGCAAGGCCGCGGGCATCGAGATCCCCGCCTTCTGCTACTATCCCGGCCTCTCGCTGCAGGCTGCCTGCCGCATGTGCGTGGTCCGCATCGAGAAGCTGCCCAAGCTCCAGACCGCCTGCACCACCCCGGTCACAGAAGGCATGGTCGTCCAGACCGAAACGCCCGAGATCGCGCAGGCCCGCAAGTCCACGCTCGAACTCCTGCTCGGCAATCACCCCCTCGATTGCCCCGTCTGCGATGCCGGCGGCCAGTGCGAGCTGCAGGACATGACCTACAAATACGGCGCCGGCGAAAGCCTCTACGCCGAAGCCAAAAACCACCGCGAAGAGCAGCAGTGGTCGCCGGTCGTCTTCTTTGATCGCCCGCGCTGCATCCTCTGCTACCGCTGCGTGCGCATGTGCGGCGAAGGCATGGACGTCTTCGCCCTTGGCACCCAGAACCGCGGTTCCGCGGCCGTCATCGCTCCCAACGTGCCCGCCCAGCTCTCCCCCGACG
>CAXTFS010000079.1:0-12115 GCA_964243395.1 uncultured Acidobacteriaceae bacterium
TTGTTTCGGATCGTTCAGGAGTGCACCGCTTTGTCCAAGCCCGCCGTCGTGTCCGCTATCCTTTGCCTCCCCTTACTGCTCAGCATGCCCTTGCCCTCGCGGGGACAGGCCCTGCAGCACACCGACTCCGGTGTGCGGATGAGCGGCGCGGGCCAGGTGATCGAGGTCACGGCCATGGCGGACACGGAACTTCGTGTGCGCGAGTGGCCGGACGGTGCTGAGCCGGAGAACGCCTCGTGGGCGGTGCTGCCCGCGAGCCTGCATCGGAAGGCCCCTGTCACGCCCGAGGCTGGCGGCTTCTTTACCGGCGTGCTGCATGTTGCGATTGCGCCTGACCTGACGCTTACGATCACCGATCGTGACGGCCGCATCGTGCAGCATGACGCCCGCCCCGTCGCGTATCGTGGCAAGACCTTCCGCGTCTATAAGGACGAGAGCCCCGACGACCACTTCTTCGGCCTGGGCGATAAACCCGGCCCGCTGGACCGTGCCGGCGAAGCCTTCACGATGTGGAACTCCGACACCTTTGGCTGGCAGGAATCAACCGACCCGATCTACAAGAGCATCCCGTTCTTCCTCGATGTGCGCGCTGGGCGCACGACGGGCATCCTGCTCAACAACACCTATCGCAGCTTCTTCGACTTCGGCCGCGAAAACCCGCACCAGTACAGCTTCGGCGCACAGGATGGCCCGCTCGATTACTTCATCCTGTACGGCCCCGAGCCGAAAGCCGTGCTTGCGGCCTATGCGCGCCTGACCGGCCCCACGCCGCTGCCGCCGCTGTGGGCGCTGGGCTTTCAGCAGTCGCGCTACAGCTACTCGCCGGAGTCGGATCTGCTGGCTGTCGAGCAACGCATGCGTGCCGACAGGATTCCCTGCGATGTGCTCTGGCTTGACATCGACTTCCAGACAAACAACATGCCCTTCACGGTAGATCCCGACCGCTTCCCAAACTTTCCGCAGCTGGTGAAGACGCTCGCTGCCGACAAGTTCCATCTTGTGGTGATTACCGATCTCCATGTTGCGCGGCAGCCGGATGCCGGCTATATGCCCTATGACTCCGGCGTGGCGGGCGATCACTTCGTCAAGCTGCCGGACGGCTCCACCTATGTCGGCACGGTCTGGCCCGGCCCCGCGGTCTTCCCCGAGTTCACCCAGGCCAGGACGCTTACCTGGTGGGGCTCGCTGTTCAAAGACTTCGTCGCGGACGGGGTTGCCGGCTTCTGGAACGACATGAATGAGCCCGCCGTCTTCGGCACACCCACCAAGACCATGCCGGAGAACGTGCAGCACCGCATCGACATGCCAGGCTTTGCGAAGCGCACTGCAGATCATCGCGAGATCCACAACGTCTACGGCCTGCTCAATTCACGGGGTACCTACGAAGGCATGCTGGCGTTGCGGCCGAATGAGCGGCCCTTTGTCATGACGCGCGCCAGCTTTGCGGGTGGGCAGCGCTACGCTGTCACGTGGACCGGCGACAACAGCGCGACTTGGAATCATCTGCGCATGACGATGCCGCAGCTGATGAATCTTGGCCTTAGCGGCTTCTCGATGGCGGGCGCCGATGTGGGCGGCTTTGCCGGCTCACCGCCGCCCGATCTGCTGACCAAGTGGATCGAGGTTTCTGCCTTCCAGCCCATCGATCGCGATCACTCCGCCAAGGGCACACGGCGTCACGAGGTGTGGGTGGACGGCCCTGAACAGGAGGCCATTCGTCGCCGCTACATCGAAGAGCGCTACCGTCTGTTGCCCTACCTGTACACCGTCGCCGAGGCGACATCGCGCGATGGTGTGCCGATGATGCGTCCGCTGTTTGTCGAGTTCCCGCATGCCACCGCCGATGAGCGGCCGTTCGATCTGGACGCCGGTGGCAGTGAGTTTCTCGTCGGCTCCGATCTGCTCGTGGCACCCAATCCATCGCCGGAGGAGATCGCTCCCTACGAGGTGCATCTACCGCCGGGTACGTGGTTCGACTACTGGACCGGCGAGTCATTCGAGCGTGCCGCAAAGACCAAGTCCCTTGACCTGGAACAGCGCGATACGCTCCATCCGACCAGGCCGTTGATGATCGAACCCAAACTCGATGCCTTGCCGGTGTATGTGCGCGGCGGCAGCATCCTGCCGGTGGCTCCCTTGACGCAGAGCACCGAGGAAACACCCGTCGGCCCACTCACGCTGCGCGTGTACCCCGCCACCGACGCCGCCACACCCTGCGCCGGTATGGTCTACACCGACGATGGCCACAGCTTCGCCTATCAGCACGAGGGCTATGCCCGCATTGCGTTCACGTGCGCCAAAGCTGCAGATGGTTCACTGTCCGTCACCATCGCCGCGCAAGGAGGCAGTTACAAACCGTGGTGGTCAACGTACCGGCTGGAGATCTATGGCTGGACACCCAGGGCAGGGAAGGCCACCGTGGCAGGCAAAGGTCTCCCGTTACAACAAAGCGGAGCAGCGTGGAGTGTCACGGTCCCGGCGAACGCACATGGAGAGCTCGTGAAACTGCAGTAAGCTCCCGTTGCTTTGCGAACGCATCGTCGAAGAGCTCAGGCGCGCGCCAGCGGCAGAGCCTCTTCCCACCGGCCCTGCGCCTTCAGGATCAGCTCAACGACCTCGCGCGCAGTGCCTCGGCCACCGGGCTGTTTCGTCACGTAGTGGCACACCGCCTTTAGCTCATCGGCGCCGTCGGCAACGCTTACCGCAAGCCCCACACGCTTCGCTACCGGGATGTCCGGCAGATCATCGCCCATGTACGCGACCTGCTCTTCCGTGACACCTGCCTTGGCCAAACAGTCGTTGAAGGCATGCGTCTTCTCCGCCTGGCCAAGATAGATAAACGAGACCTTCAGCTCCTTCGCACGTTGCGCCACGGCAGGCGACTTGCGGCCCGTGATGAAGCCTGTGCGAATGCCCATCGCGTGCGCGAGCGAGAGACCCGGGCCATCCTTGGCATTGAAGATCTTGATCTCGGTGATGGCCGGAGCGCTGCCGTCCTCCGCCGCAGCGAGCGGCGACCCCAGAGCGATGCTGCCATCGGTCAGTGTGCCGTCCACATCCATCAGGAACAGCTGGATCTTCTTGGCGCGCACGATCACATCGGGGCTGACTTCGTCGAGTTGCATAGCTCTCCTTTGCCAGCGCTTCCACGCTTTGGCCTGCTCTCAAATACGTGCGTTGCAGACACAACGCCGACCTATTGCCGGCAAGCAGCGGCATCCCTGAAGGCACGCCCCTTCCCGAGTCTACAGATCGTTCAAGATGCCGGGGTTCGGTGAGACATCCCGTGAAGCCGCGGCTACCGACAATTTTCCCCTGAGCTCTGCAATTCCCGCCCCGTCCCGTCTCCAAACCGCTTGACGCACAACTCCGTTTAGCTCAAGGTGGAGCTATCTATCCATTTTCAGAGCCTGCGAAAGCTTCGGTTTGCTGTACGCGTGCCTCGTTTACCGCCTCACGTTTCCAACTTCCAGGAGAACTGCGCGTGATCTCTACAAAATCCAGCCTTCGAATGCAGTGGAGCCTCGCTTTACTGACAGCCTCGCTTGCCCTGACCGCCAGCGGGCAGACAGCCGCCACGGGCACCATTGCAGGAACCGTGACGGACACCTCCGGAGCGATCATCCCAGGCTCCGCGGTCGTCATCACCGACACGGATACGGGTGCGGTGCGCAATCTCACCACCAACAACGATGGCCAATACAACGTCACGTTTCTGCAGCCCGGCCACTATGAAGTGGTGCTCGGTGGCGGCAGCTTTGGCAAGGTCGATCGCAAGAACCTGAACCTCACCGTCGGCCAAATCCTGACCATCGATGCCGCGCTGGCCGCGGCCGGCGTTTCGACCGAGGTGACCGTCGACACAACGCCCCCTCTGCTCGATACAGAAAAGACCGAGGTCGCACAAACCGTCGGCGCACAGCTGATCAGCAACCTGCCCGTGAACGCGCGCAACTGGGACACCTTTGTTCTGCTCGGCCCCAACGTGGTGCCCGATGGCGGCTCCGGTCTGGTCTCGTTCCACGGCATCTCCGGCCTCTACAACCAGAACTACGTTGACGGCGCGAACAATAATCAGATGCTGTTCTCTGAGGCGCGCGGCCGTGCCTCCGGCGCACCGTATGTGTATTCGCTCGATGCCATCAAGGAGTTTCAGTCGGACATCGCCAGCTACTCCGCCGAGTTTGGCCAGGCTTCCGGTGGCGTGGTCAATGCGATCACCAGGAGCGGCACCAATCAAATTCACGGCGACCTGTTTTACTACCTGCGCTACCCCGCGCTGAACGCGCTCGATCCCTACAGCAAGTGGACCGCGCTGCACAACAACGGCAACCCGTTCCTGCTGACACAACCCATCCATCAGCAGCAGCAGTTCGGCGGTTCCGTCGGTGGACCGCTGTTGCACGACAAACTTTTCGGCTTCTTTACCTATGACGGCTTTCGCCGCGTAGGCCGCGTGCTCTACTACACGACCGCCAACGTCTCGCAGACGCCCTCGGGACCAACAACATCGACGACCACCATTACACCAACGCAGTGCCCCACCACCATCACTGCGACCATGTGCACGAACGCGATCGCCTTTGTGCAGAGCCTCGCGGGCTACTCGCCTGCCGGCACCGCGTTGGCACCGCCCACGCGCTTTTCGAAGGAGAACATCTTCTTCCCGCGGCTCGACTATCAGCCCAACGAGAAGAACCACATCTTCGTCAACTTCAACTTTGCTGATTACGATTCGACCAATGGCTATGCGCCTAATCCGACCTACTCCAACACCTCCGACAGCACCAACGGACCCACGAGTTACCACGAACGCTTCGTGATCGGGAACTGGACCGATGCACTCTCCGCCAACAGCGTGAACGAGGTGCGTATCCAGTGGGGGCGCGACCTTGAAACAGCCGGCGCCAATGCTCCCGGTCCCAGCGTGTCTCTCTCATCGCTTGAGACCTACGGCATGCCCAATGCCTTGCCGCGCATCGCCGAGCCCGATGAGACGCGCTACCAGGGCACGGAGATCTTCTCGCACAACGTGGGTCATCACTCGTTCAAGTTCGGCGGCGACGCCAACATCGTGCACGAGATCATGATCAACCTGTTTCAGGGCGGCGGCATTTACAACTACAGCGGCACCGCCGTGGCGAACTTTCAGAACTGGGCTTCAGACTCCTATGCGGGCCAGGCAGGCGATACCACACCCAACGCCGGTAAGCTGTACAGCACCTTTGTGCAGACCATCGACAACATCAATGGTCCGACCGCCGCAGCCGGTGGCGACAACTTCTACATGCAGATTTATGACGGGTTTGCGGAAGATCTCTGGAAGATCCGTAAGAACCTCACCGTCAATCTTGGGGCGCGCTACGACTTCCAACTGACGCCGAGCCCCTTGCACCCCAACACCAGCTCCGCAATCGCGGCTGAATACAACACCACCATCAAGAACGTCCTGGACCGCGTGCAGCCGCGCATCGGCATCTCCTGGCAGACCACGCCGACCACTGTGGTGCGTGCCGGTTATGGCATGTTTTCGGGCCTGAACCAGGGCAGCACGTACTATGCGATGCGCGTGGAAAACGGCGTGTACCAGGAGAACTTCTCGTTCGTGGGCGGCTCAGCGGCAACCGCGATCTTCCCCAACGTGCTCTTCCCGCAGCCCTCGGTCGACCCCAACATCTCCAACGCATTGAAGCCCACCGGCGCCAACACGCCGATCGCGCAACTGCCCTTTCCGACCGCCGGCTTCACCACGGGTCTTATCCCCAGCTTTCACGGCCTGAGCCCCAACTTTGTGCCGCCGATCACGCATGAGATGGACCTCAGCGTCGAGCAGCAGATGCCCGGCAAGATCGCGCTGTCGGTCGGCTATGTGGGCTCACGCGCGCTGCGCCTGCCGGTGTTCGTGGATGCCAACCTCATCGGCCAGACGCCGCATGGTCTGCGCACCTATGCGGTGACCAACAGTGCCGGCCAGACCTCCTCGCTTACCGAACCGTTTTATCTTTCCACTGACCGTGCCAACGCCAAGCTCGGCTCGCTCAACACAGGCTTCAGCGTCGCGAACTCCTGGTATCACTCGCTCGCGGTCAGCTTCCGCCGGCCATTCGCGAACGGGCTGGAAGTGCTCGCCAACGAGACCTGGTCGAAGGCCATCGATGATGACCAGGTTTCCGGCGCGTTCGGCACCTTCTACGGGGGCAATCCGCCGCTCGATCCCAACAACATCCGTGGCGAGTACGGCCCGTCCGACCTGGATCTGCGTAACCGTTTCGTTGGCTCGGTGGTCTACCAGCCGAAGCTGCTGCCCGACAACAAGGCTTTTAAGTACGGCATCGATCCCTTCGTCTTCTCCGGCACCTACACGGTCCAGGGTGGTCTGCCCGTCGTTGCCGCGCTCAGTGGCTATCCGGGTAGCTCCGGGGCAAGCTCCGCGCTCGCCGGTGCCGATGGTGGCGTGACCGGCGGCGTCATGAGCTCAGGGTCCGGTACGGCCACCGCGGGCCGTCCGCCGCAGATCGGCCGCAACAGCCAGCGCGCGCCCGGCCTGCAGAACCTGGACTTCCGCGTCTCGCGCGACATCCCCATCCACGAAAACATCCGCCTGCAGTTCCTCGGTGAGGCCTTCAATCTCGCCAATCACCGCATCATCACCGGCGTCAACAGCACCTATTCCACCTACGTGGCGCCAAGCACCGCCGCCACCAGCACCTGCCGCGCCAGCAGCGTTGCGTTGACGGACGGCGCAACCTTCGGCGGCTGTCTGGCGCCCTACGTCTCCGCGACCGCAGGCTTCAACACCCCAAGCAGCACCAACAACCTGCTCTACGGTCCACGTCAGTTACAGGTGTCTGCCAAGCTGTTCTTCTAGAGCGGCAGTGTTCATCGAATGGGTGCGACGGCAAGCAGCTGTCGCACCTACTCGGTCACCCGCACGACCTGGCGGTACAACGCCAACTCACGCTGCTCCGGCAGCTCCCACAGGCTCTCCACGGCGTTGAACATCGCGCGCGAGACCACGAACGCAAACGTTCCGGCCTCTGACGCATTGCGGCGTTCAACGCGGGTCCAGCGAAGCTCCGCCGGCAGATCCAGCAGGTCCAGAATTACCGGCACCTCCGCAGCCACAGCCCATTGAACCCACTTCGTGCGCTGCACCCGCGTGGTCAATCCCATATCCACGATCGCGGGCACCCCAGCATGTGCCAGCTGCGCAGCTACAGCGGCGGCCTGCGCTTCGCATCGCGCGACACGCTCCAACGCCCACGGAAAGTCATTCTTTTCTGGACAGTCAGGCCAGAAGAGCGTGTTCATCCACTCGTCGATGGAGAAGACAACACCACCAACACGTTGCGCCAACGCGCGCGCATAGGTGGTCTTCCCCGCGCCGGTCGAGCCGGCTACCAGATGCCATGCACCGTTCATTGTCGCCACTCCTGACCTACAGAATGCCTTGTCAGCGGCGCGGATTGCTGCAGCAGACCCTCTCATTCGCCAAGCCTTGACGATGCCTGCGGTGGCGAGTACTGTCTTCCCGGATCAAGTTCATCACGCGAAACGACATCGTACCTCGGAGCTTCCTTTGTCATGCGTCCTTATCCTCGCTTCGTCCGGACCCGTCCCGTCCGTCACGTATCCGCAGCTTCCCCGACATCCAGTTGCGTGTGCGAAGTGGCCCGCCATGCGCCCGGTTTTGACTCGCGCTGCGGAGCCTCGCACGCGAGTGAATCCACGCTGAACCACCAGCGAAAAGGAGGTGTCTGCTCGTTGCATCGTGCTGTCCAGAGTCCTGCGCCCGCGTAGCCTGACCGCGCTGTTCGCACGAGACGGCCACTGTCGCCAGGCGCAACCACCACCGGTTCTTCCATCCATGGAGCTTCTATGAAGAATTACAGGAAAGCGCTTCTTTCGTCCGCCTGCCTCACCCTGTTGCTTGTCACGCCGGCTCTTCAGGCGCGTAAACAGATCGGTGCGGGCAATCTCGAGCTGAGCCTCGACGGAACCACCGTCGAAAATGGCTACGGCAGCGAAACCGGCACCACCGTAAAACCCGGGTCTACCCTGACCGGTAATGTCCAGGTAAATGGCGTCACCGGCAATGGCGGCACCACCACTGTGACCTGCGACGATGCGCAGGGGCAGTTCTTCTCCTGGTCTACCTCAACCAGCGGCAGCTCGCCCGTTACGTACAAGGCGCCTGCCAGTGGAACGGACGCGGTGTACTGCTCGGCTCACTACGCGGGCAACTACGCGAACGGCACGGTGACCACGGGCACGCTGTACGTTCCCACGCACTAGAGCCGGGCGTCCCCACACCTCGCCGCACGCGGTGTGGGGACGGCTCTGTCTTACGCCTCTGCCTCTTATGGCCTTTGTCTCTAAGGCCTTTGTCCCTTAGGCGAGGATGGCCTCAGGCTGCTCCTGCCGCAGCCAGCCATAGAGCGGAAAGTCTTCGGCCATCTCTCCGACGCGGCCGCGGATGTTGCGCAACCGGCCTTCATCGCCGCGATGTTGCAGTGCTTCGGCGATCCAGCCGGCGACCGTGCGCATTTCGGGCTCGGCCATGCCGCGGGTCGTTAAGGCGGGTGTGCCCAGGCGAACGCCCGAGGGCTTCATCGGCGGATTGGTGTCGTAGGGGATCGCGTTCTTGTTCACCGTGATGCCCGCGAGACCCAGCGCGCCTTCAGCCTCCGAGCCCAGCATGCCGGCACCCTTTGCGAAGACATCCACCAGCACCACATGGGTGTCCGTGCCGCCGGAGATCACACGGAAGCCGTGACCCGCCAGCTCGGCCGCAAGCACCTTGGCATTCGCCACAATCTGCGCGGCGTAGCTCTTGAACTCCGGTCGCAGCGCCTCACCGAACGCCACCGCCTTGGCCGCCACCACGTGCATCAGCGGCCCGCCCTGCTGGCCGGGGAACACGCTGCGGTCCATGCCCGCGGCGAGATCGGCAGTGCACAAAATCATGCCGGAACGCGGGCCACGCAACGTCTTGTGGGTGGTCGTGGTGACCACATGGGCGTGCGGCACAGGAGACGGATGCGCGCCGCCCGCCACCAGGCCGGCAAAGTGCGCCATGTCGATCAGCAGCCTGGCCCCAACCTTGTCTGCAATCTGCCGCATGCGCGGAAAGTCGAACTGCCGCGGATACGCCGATCCACCGCCGATGATCAGCTTGGGCTTCTCTGTGACTGCCTGCTGCTCCAGCTCGTCGTAGTCGATGGTTTCGGTGTCGGGCCGCACCTTGTAGGCCGCGACGCGGTAGAGCTTGCCGGAAAAATTCAGCTTGTGGCCGTGCGTCAGATGGCCGCCGTGCGCGAGGTCGAGCCCCAGGATCGTATCGCCGGGCTCAAGCAGCGTCATGAAGGCTGCGGCGTTGGCCTGCGAGCCGGAGTGTGGCTGCACATTGACGTGCTCGGCCCCGAACAGCTTGCGGGCGCGTTCGCGGGCCACGTTCTCGACCACATCGGCATACTCGCAACCGCCGTAGTAGCGCTTGCCCGGATAACCTTCCGCGTACTTGTTGGTGAACACCGAGCCGGTGGCCTCGAGCACGGCGCGCGAGACGAAGTTTTCACTCGCGATCATCTCCAGTCCGTCATGCTGGCGGGTCGTTTCATGATCGATTGCGCGGGCGATCTCAGGGTCCGTCTGGGCCAGGGTTTGGTCGAGTTTGAGGTAGGCACTGGTCGGCATAGCGAAAGTTTACTCCGGCGCAGTGAACCACTCCCACGAAGGTGGTATGTCGCCATAGCACCGCCGTAATGTCAGCTCGTCGCGTGTGGGATGTCCCGAATCGGTTCCACACCGCATTCTCAATCCAGCGTTGGAGGGCAGGCGGGCACAACCGATCCTCCTGTCCCCAACGACGACTGTCACCCGGCCCACACCAGGTGCAGATTGGAGTACGCATGGCCGCCCAGATCCTGTCGTTCCGCTCGCTTCCCCGCGCCAACGATCCAAAGACACCGTCCTTCGGCCCTGGGGCCTTGCCTCCCTCGTTTCGCCCATCCCCTTCCCATTCCAAGGTGCTCATCATGTCGAAGTACACACGTCGCCGTCTTATGCAGGACTCGTTCAGCAATGCCCAGGCTGTACTGACCAAAGTCGAGATGGAGATGGCACACAGCTACTTCGAAGTCGAAATCACCGGCATCACGCTGACCCGGCTCATTTGCGTCTACACGGTTGCGCTGCGCAACGCGAAGGCCCGCGTTCTGGACGGCATTCGGTCTCTGCTGCACACCAACCCGGCCCACGAAGTCACACGGCCCCTGGGCCGGTAGCCTCCGGCATCATCCGGTGGGGGACTGCCTCGCCGGATCAAGATTCTGTGAACCCGCCTCACGGCCCAGCTTGCGAAACTCGCGCCACACAAACGATCCGATGTACCAGCCATCGATGTACTTGTAGGGCGTCTCGCCGGTGGTGTAGGGCCCGCACGGCAGCACCTTCGACACATGCCGAATCCGGTCCTCGTCAAACGCCCGCAGCACCGCCAGTGAGCCCTGGAGCGGAAACGTCAGATCGTACGTTGCATGCACGATCAGCGTATTGCGCCCATTCTCCGTGGAGGTCGCCGCATACGGCTCCATGTAGCGCGACGGGCTGATGCAGGCAAAGATCCTTCGCACCGTCTCGTGATCCAGGCCCGCATGCGCAAAGGCGGACTGCACGTGCCGTGTGCTCTGCCCCTCCCACACCACATCGCCGAACGACATCGACGCGTGATTGAACGCGCATACCCTGAGCCGCTTATCCATTGCCGCTGCCAGGAACGAGTAGCAGGATCCGAGACTCGTGCCCAGCACGCCGATCTGCTCGTAGCCCTGCGCCTCCAACCAGTCGCAGCAGGAGCGGATGTCCGCGACCGCCTGCCGTGCCGCCGCGATCGTCCGTCCCACGTTCGCGCTGACGGCGTAATCGGAGCGCTCCAGCTCGGCCGGCCGCCGCACATCGTGGTACGGCTTGGAAAGCCGCAGCGTGCTGACGCCCCAGCGCGCGAACATGTCGCCAAACGCATTGTGCGAGAACGCATCGGCGTTCCACTGCGGCAAAACCACCATGGCCTGACGAGGGCCATAGCTGCCATCGCGCCGCCGTTTGGGCTCGGCCGCGTACCAGCGCGCGTTGCCAACGTCGTTCTCCGGATGCTCTGTTCGCACCGGCGACGTGAAGCGCAGAAACGGTGCCCGCCGCAGCTCGCCCACTTCGGCCTGCCGCTGCCACTCGCGCTCCTGCGCCAGCGTCTCCGCGCGCACGTTGGTCGGGTAAAGCTCCGGATGCCGTGTCTCCAGGCGAAAATCCGTCGGCGTGGCATAGCCGAACATGGTCTGCGGCTCGGCGACCAGGCGTTCATTCAGCGCGGCCATCGCCTCCGCCGGGGTCATGGCGCCCAGCCGCACACGTTCTGCCGCCTGCGTTCCACACACGTCGGCCAGATGCTCAAAGCCCCACTCCAACGGACGCTCCACGCGGTTCTCATCGCGCGTCGTCAGCGCGGTCTCCCACGCATACATCCATCGCCCATACAGCCCAGAACGCATCTGCCCAGTCTACCGAACCGCGGCCATCCTCGGACCACTACACCACCCGACGATGCCCGCGCATCCCGCACAGGATCTCGTAGGCGATGGTGCCGCACCAGCGCGCATGGTCCACCGCCGTCACACCCTCGCCCAGCAAAACCACCTCGTCGTCTTCGCGCACCTCCGGAATGTCAGTCACATCCACCACGGTCAGGTTCATCGACACGCGGCCCACCACCGGCGCCCGCCGGCCGCCGATCATCACCCAGCCATCGCCGACACCGCTCGAAGCCTCCCGCCGAAATCCGTCTGCATACCCTATCGGCAGCAATGCCAACCGCATGAGTCCCCGGGCGGTAAATGTCGCGCCGTAGCCAACGGTATCGCCGGCCGCAATCTCCCGCAGCCCGATCACCCGCGTCTTCCACGCTGCCACGGGCTGCAGCTTCGGCCCCAGATGTCCAGCTTGCCCACTGGCACCAGCCAGCGGCAGCGCATAGCCGTACAGCGCCAGCCCTGGCCGCACCATGGCCTGCGCCCGGTGCTGCTCGGCGCGCTGCTGCGTCATCGCGAGCGTCTCGCCCCCG
>CAXTFS010000080.1:0-12113 GCA_964243395.1 uncultured Acidobacteriaceae bacterium
CTGCATCGGATGCATCTTTTAAGGCGTCACAAGTCCTTCGATGGTAGTAATATCGGAATTTTGTTGCATGGCCGCGAAGAGCAGACAGCTATAGGCCCGGCGACCATTGACGTGGACCGTGCATGCACCGCACTGACCGTGGTCGCAACCCTTTTTCGTCCCCGTCAGCCCAACAGTCTCCCGCAACGTGTCGAGAAGGGTGGCCCTGGGATCGATTTGCAGGGCGTGCGATGCCCCATTCACCTTCAAGGTGACCGGGATGGTGCCTGCGATGTCCGTGGCTGACTGTAACGCAGGCTCCGGCTGCAGGCTCTGCTCGGCAGCCAGGGGCAAGGGAATCGTCGCGGCGGCAGTCGCTACACCGACCGCACCGGCTCGCGACAGAAACGATCGACGACTGAGCTTCCCCAGCGCGGTCGTCGGTTCGGGATGTTGATCTTCGTGCTTGGCCATGGGCGGTCTCCGTTTGCGATCTGGTCCCTTGCATAAGTCTGAGGAACAGTTGTCCCCGTTAAGCGTACCTGTTCCAGTCAACATGGGATCGAGTTCAGGTAGTTATACGAGTCGGGACTGTCCCGCCGGATCGCAACAGGTCCGCTCGTCGAAGGCCATCCTTCATCAAAGTAGCCAAATCAAACCCGCGCCCCAGTGCATCTACTACGGCTAGGAGTGACGATGCAGATTTCAGGCAACACTATCCTAATCACTGGCGGAACCAGCGGCATCGGCCGCGCACTTGCTGAGGCGCTGCACGCCAAGGGAAACAAAGTCATCATCGCCGGCCGACGGCAGGCTCTGCTTGACGAAGTCACGAGCCGCAATGCCGGCATGATCGGTATCGCCGTAGACCTGAGTGACAGCGCCGCGATCGCAGCATTCGCGGACTCTGTAAAGGGTCGGTTTCCTGACTTGAATGTTCTGGTCAACAACGCAGGTATCGCTGGCCAGGAAGACTATACGGCCGATTCGATCGACCTGACGCGCGTCTATAGCACCATTCAGACCAACATCACCGGCGTTGTGCAATTGTCGGCGGCACTGCTGCCTACACTACGTGCGCAGCGGCAGTCCACGCTGATCGTGACCACGTCAGGGCTTGCGTTTGTCCCCTATCCGCCGGGGCCTGTGTACAGCGCGACGAAGGCGTTCCTGCATAACTGGCTCGATGCAATTCGCGTGCAACTGCGGAAGACCAGTGTTGAAGTGCTGGAGCTCGCACCGCCCTATGTACAAACAGAGCTCGGCGGTCCGCAGCAGGCCAGGGACCCGCGTGCCATGCCGCTCGATGAGTACACCAGGGAGGTGGTACAGATCCTTGAAAGCAACACCATGGATAAGGGTGAGATCCTGGTGGAGAGAGTAAAACCTCTCCGCACTGCGGAGAAGGACGGCAAATACCAGGAGTTCCTCGACATGTTCGCTGTCATGCACGAGTAGATGGCGCAACCGGTCATTGGTGAAGAACCGCTGTTGCTGGAACGCGACACCAAGGCCAAACACTTCAGCCGACCCACTCGGGTCGGCTGTTCGATTTAGAAGAGAGGTTTGGTGCGGAGGAGGGGACTTGAACCCCTATGCCTTGCGGCGCTAGCACCTCAAGCTAGTGCGTCTGCCAATTTCGCCACCTCCGCTGGGGCCTGTTTGCACAGGTGTGACACCCCTATCCGAGGTCAACTATACCATCGTCCCCGGCTGGTTCCAAAGACGCTAGGTGGCCGTTTTGCCACTCCGCCCCGCAGCAGGCGAAGGGGGTGGGCGTCGGTGCGGCGTGCCAGAATAGCGCATGGAATCCTCTCCCTTGCGTTCTCTCAGTTTCGGCACACTGTTGTGCGCAGCAATGACCTGTACCCTCGCCGCGCAGACCGTGCCGGCGGTGAGCCCGGCTGTGACGGCGAAGGTGAACGGCATCCAGGCGCCCGCAGGGAAATGGGCGATTGTGATGCACGGCGGGGCTGGTGTGATCGAGCGCTCGTCCATGACACCGGAGCGCGACAAGGCCTACCGCGCCGGTCTGGATGAGGCGATCCACGCGGCCGCACGCGTGCTCGATGCGGGTGGCTCTGCCGTGGACGCCGTCGAAGCCGGCTTGCGCGTGCTCGAAGACAACCCCATGTTCAACGCGGGCAAGGGAGCCGTCTTTACGGCCGAGGGCAAGAATGAACTCGATGCCGCCATCATGGACGGCGCGACCATGAACGCTGGAGCCGTCGCCGGCGTCACGCACACGAAGAATCCGATCTCGCTCGCCAAGGCGGTCATGCAAAAGAGCCCGCACGTGATGTTGATCGGCGCGGGTGCAGACCAGTTTGCCGCTAGTACGGGCCTGCAGCAGGTCGACCCTTCCTATTTCTTTACCGAGCCTCGCTGGCAGAGCCTGGTAAAGCAGTTGCAGCGTGAAGGAAGGCCCATCCCGCCGCGCCCGCTTGGCGCTCCTGCCCCGCCCGCGCAGCCCGTTGCGGAGCTCGAAACCGCGGACGCGCACAAGTGGGGAACTACGGGGCTCGTCGCACGGGATCGCGCCGGCCATATTGCCGCCGGGACCACAACTGGCGGGACGCAAGGCAAGCGCTTTGGCCGGGTAGGGGATTCACCGATCATTGGCGCCGGCACATACGCCTCGGATGCATCGTGCGGTGTGTCCGCGACCGGCACGGGGGAGTACTTCATCCGGCTGACCGTGGCGCGCACCATCTGCGCCCTGGTCCAGTACCGCGCGATGCCGCTGCAGGCAGCCGTCGATGAAGTCATCGGCAAGGAGCTGACGGCGATGCACGGCGACGGCGGTGTGATCGCCATGACGCCGGACGGCCAGCTTGCCTGGGGCTTCAACACTCCCGGGATGTTTCGGGCCTGGCTCGTCGAAGGGCAACAGGGCGCTCAGGAGGGCATCTACAAAGACGAGCCATAGATCGCGACTATGTGCCTGCGGTGATCTCGCTAATCGCTTCGGGAGCGTGCATGGCAAAGCCCGTGGTGTTCAGCCGCGCTCTAGAAATGCTCAAGCAAAGCGGCGAAGCGTGGCAGCTCAAGCAGAACCTGTCCTGCTGGTGGGGGATCGATGACCTCGTGCTCCAGAGCCCACGTGAAATCATGCGGGATAAAGACCGCGCCCAGACCCGCAGCCAGTGCAGGGTTGATGTCCGAACGGGGCGAGTTGCCGATCATCCAGGTGGACGCAGGCTCAAGCGCATACCGTGCCGCAAGCTCGCGATACATGGACGCATCCTTTTCCGGCGGGACTTCCACGCCGGAAAAAAGCGGGCGCAAGCCGGAGCGTTCGAGCTTGTCGATCTGCTCCTCGCGGTCGCCCTTGGTCACAAGGAGGAGGCGGTGGCGCGGGGCCAGCTCCGATAAGGTCTCCTTGACGCGCGGCAGCAGCTCGACCCCTTGCTCCGCGATCGACTCGGCAAAGGCGACGATGCGGGTGTGCCGCTCCGGTGTGATGGGCAGGTCGCTGAGGTGTTCAAAGCAGTCGATAAGCGAGCGGCGGAAGCTCTTGAGCCCGTATCCATGCTTCGCAATCGTGGCGCGTTCACAGACGTTCAAGTGTTCGCGCACCTCTTCGCTGCTGTGCACACGATGGTCAAGGTAGGAGATGAACGCGGTGATGGCGCGCTCAAAGTAGATGTTGTTTTCCCAAAGTGTATCGTCAGCGTCGAACAGAAGGGTCTGTCCCGCCGCCTGCATGGAGCCTTGAAGTTGGGCCGACATCGGCCCATTTTAGCCTGAAACCAAGGGCCACTTTCCTGCGAGAGAGCCGCCTCAGAAACCTTCTGACGAGCGACTACAGAAGTCAAGTACAGAATATCTGTTATCAGACATAGATCATGTCGGGGAGTTCCTGACGGCCGGTAATCCGTGGTGCTTGTCCAGACCTCACCGGCCCAGCTGACAGTTCCCAAGCAGATGGTGCGCACGTTGATCGGGCTTTGTGGCGAACCAGGTCTGAAGCGGTCGTACCGTACGGAACAAACTTTTGGGCGGGCGCGCCCGCAGCCGCGACATACAATGTCGGCAGCAGCAGGAGGCTTGGGCATGGCTCTTCCCCAGATCCAGATCGGCGATGGCATGCTCGGCAGTGCTCTGCTGTCTTCGGTCGAGGTCTTGCAGGAACTCAACCAGCACTGGTGGTGCACGGTGCTCTGTCGGCAGACCGAGGACCAGCGGGTCCCCGTCGAGAACCTGCTCGGCAAATCGGTACAGGTCAAAACTCTGGACGAGACCGGTGTTGAGCACCTGCACTTCTCGGGCTTCGTCTGCAACGTGCGCCTGATCTACGAGGTCTGGGGCAGCTACACGGCCGAGTTAACCGCCGTGAGCGACAGCTATCGCATGGACGTCACGCGACACAAGCAGTACTACGCCGACCAGACGCTCTCATCGGCATCGGGCACGGTCGCCGGACGAAGCGGCCTGGCCATCAGCGTTGATGCACCCGGAAGCAAGTCGCTGAATTATGTCCAGTACGGTGAGACCGATTTTTCCTTTCTGAACCGAATCGTGGACGACTACGGTGCATGGCTGCGGCCAAAGCAGGGTGGCGTTGAGATCTTTGCCAGCTTCCAGAGTGGGAGCACGGTGCAGTGGCGCGCGGAAGATGGCCTCCTCCAGTTCAGTTTGAGCGGAACCCTGGCGCCACCGAGCTTCAGCGGCTCCCACTATGACCACCACGTCATGATGTCGAACACCTACCAGCAGGTTTCGAAGCCGCCTCAGTTCTACGACGGCGCCGGACCGCTGACCAGCGCCGTGCAGTCCGCATCCGCGATGATTCCCGCCGGGTTTGAGCCGCAGCGTGCGCGCGCGATGACGCTTGATGACTACCAGACACAGCTCCAATCGGAGAGCGAACGTGCCCAGGGCGCCGCGGTCACGGGCGCCGGCGAGTCGCGCAACCAGACGCTGATGGCGGGCAATACCCTGGCCATCGACGGCGTGCTGGACGCGAAGGGTACGTACGGCCTGATCAAGGTGACGCACCGCTGGACCCCGCAGGGCTACACCAACAGCTTTGTCTGCACGCCATGGAAGAACTATCGCAATCCGCAGCCCCCGGCCGCGCGCACCTGGAATGGTGTGGTGCCGGCCCGGGTAGTCGACCACAACGACCCCAAGAAGATGGGCCGCATCAAGGTGCAGTTTTTCTGGCAGCAGGACGGCTCGACTCACTGGGCACGGGCCACGGCGCCGCACGCGGGACCTGACCGCGGCTTCATGTTTATGCCCGAGATCGGCGACGAGGTAGCCGTCGCCTTCGAGGACGGGGATCCCGAACGCCCGGTCATCCTCGGATCGGTCTGGAACGGGGTGCAGCAGGCGCCGCGCTACGACTTCCGCGGTGCCGATATTGGCACCAATGACGTAAAGCGCATTGTCACCAAGGCCGGGAACCGGATTCACCTGGGCGACAAGCCAGGCTATGAAACAGTCTTCCTCGCGACGCCGCATCACACATCGCTCAGCATGACCGAGCTGTCCGACCAGACCGGCCGCAACCTCATCACCCTGCACTCCGACGGCGACATCGTGCTCGATGCGCCAAACGGACGTGTACACATCAACGCAGCCTTCTTCTCCCGCGAGGTGGGCAGCGGCTGAGCGAATACGGCGGGATGCACTGCGCGGATGTAACAAAGCGGCTGTCCGCTCCGCGCCCGGTAGCTGCCAAGACGCTGTTCAGAACGATATGATCCATCGGCATCTGACCTGCCACTGTATACAGGAGCCCTATGGGAAGCCCGACCTTTGCCGGAGCTACGCAAACGCCGAACGCCGCCTTCGATCCGTCAAAGGACAACGTCACCCCGCAGTTACGATTGCTCAATTTGAAAGCCATGCCCTCGACAACGGCATTGGGCGGGACCACCGGCGTCGAGGCCTCATTGGTCCACGCGGATGAGTGGAATCAGATTGAGGGCAACCTGACCGAAAATGTCCTCAAGAATTGGAAGGCAACGATCACCCAGAACGAGACACACACCATCGACGGCAACCTGATCCATCGGGTCGTCGGGACGACCAATGACACTCGAGTGGACGTTCACAACCAGACCAACATCGCGCCCCGGAACGACACGTTCATGCACTCTCGAACAGAGATTCACTACCAACCGGAGCATCGTGAACAGAAGACCGTTGACAACGACGTCTCCGAAACGCTGCGGGAGTTTTGGAAAGAACATTTCGAACTGAACTGGTTCAAGACTGACGCATTTCTAACGCACTTTGAATTCAACGCCATGCTGAACTTCGAGAAAAAGATGTTCAATGTGGCTGGCAACATCTTCTCCATGGAAGGCCAAGCAGTTGAGGTCGAAATGAAGGAGATCACCACCTCTCTCGGAGCACTTGCAACCGAGATCAAGGCGGGCAAGATCAAGGCCGCGGGCAGTCATCTGAAGGCGATCGCAGGCAACATCAACGCGGGGATTGCATTGAACGCTGACAGTCCGTTTGGCTGATCTGATTGTGCTGCGTTCCTGCTCTTTCCACAGGGAACGCCGAAAGGATTTCCGATGTTTGGGCTTCATATCCGCATACTGCAGGATCCTTCAAAGCTGACGGTGACCAATCCTGTCAGTCTCTGGCTGGTCCTGGCTTGTTCCGTGTTTACCATCTGGCCTTTGCTGATCAAGTTGAATGCGAAACCGTTTCCAAGGCGGTCGGTCATAATCTGGTCCATCATCACCTTTATCGTTTATGCGTTTCTGTTAAACAGCTCCAAAGTGACTTTGGATCGTGACGCACAGACGGCAACCATACGGGAATTTTTCTTCTATCACTGGACGACCAAGACGGTTCCTCTGGACGCGATTGACCACGCGTATCTGAATACGGGAGCGACCAGCAGCAGGATCGTTTTGCAATTTACCGATGGCCATTTGTTTTCTCTTTCTGCGAACGACCAGATCAGTGGGAAAGAGGCAGCTGTGACCGCGATCAATCGATTCTTGGGACGAGGATGAATCGCTTGGCCGGCAATCCAACCTCATCACCCTCGCGCCTCAAACCCTTGCGGGAGCCGACCGTATCTCCCTTTGTTCGAGCGGCGGCCATCGAGGATGCTTCCGTGTACTGGTTACCGGTCTCGCAGTTCCCGATGCTGCTTCAGCAGCGCGACTGGCTTCTGGAGTTTCACCAGCGGCTTGCTGCGCACCTTCTGACCGCGTCTGATCTACGCGAAGAATGTTTCCTTCAGTTCAAGTCGCTGTACCCGGACCTGTTGGACCGCTTCACCAGCACAAGCTCCGAGTACGTTCCAATGACGGGAGCTTCGCTGGTCCCCGGCACACAGCCACAACCGCTTCCCGATTTCGATGCGATCAAGCAGCAAATGGAATCCGCGTCCAAGAGCGGAGAGCCCGTGGATGTAAATCGGTGGATGCCCGATCACCTCCATTGGTTTTTGCTGAAGAAGGCCGAAGCGCAGCGCCGGGATTTCTTCGGGTACGGTGGCATGCTGTCCCTGTACCTGGCAAAAGATCCAGGCACCGTTGCGCCGACCTTCGAAATGCCGCGCCTGATCCGATCGCATCCGGGGTACACCGACACACTCAATGACGAGGTCGCTGCGATCTATTCTCTGCGCGATGCCTTTCTTGCCAAGAGCAAAGAGGTGTTTGGATCACCGTTCCGTCAGAGCTCGAGTTACAGGGGTCTTCTCTTCGTTCTTCCGCTCTTCACCGGGGAATCCCTTGTGCAGGCGATGCCGGAGGATCGTGCCGCCTGGTTTGCTGTCTTTGAGGGCTACTTTATCGAGAGCAAGGTCGACCACGGCATGCTTCTCGTGCTCAAGGATCCCGATTTTGATGACCGGCTGCAGCAACTCGTTGACGGAATGAGGGAGGACGGTCTTGTTTACCGAGCCTAAGCAAACACCTGAAGACGAGCTGTTGCCTGTGGAACGGCTGGCCGCTCCTCTACCCTGGCGAGGGTACCTTGTGCCATTGGGTCGATTGCCCTTGCCAGCGGACCGGCGGCCATTGCTGCGGTCAACCCTCGGACAACTCGTGCAGCTTCTTCGTGCCGGCTCGGTCCAGCATCGATCCGTTTACCTGCTCCTCGATGACCTTCATCAGAATGGCGCGATCAAGGAACTTTCACGGAACGGACGGATCTGGAAGCCTGATATGGGGCTCGGACTCCTGCCTGAGGCTGAGCCGCCCCGGTATTGGACTGAAGCAGATCTTATGGACAGGGATTACGCTTCCGAGATACCAGCCCTCATGCACAGCGTCGCAGCACTCGCCACCGACGAAGCCGGGGCCCGGCACGCGATCGATGTGATGTCCGGTACTGCCGGTCTGATTCAGGTGCTGCACAGTGTTGCGGCGTCGCAGCTCGGCTCCGCCTGGTACAACACGTTTCAACCAACGATCCAGGAGGAGGGGTTGGCAGCCTACCCGCTATACGTTCCCCTGTTCAGCGTCGCCAGCCTGACTGGGCAGCGGCCGGAGACACTGGACACCTGGATGGGTCCGGCAGAGATCTACCTCCGCGAGAGTGCGGCAGACAAGGGTGTGTTCATTCTTAGCCGGTTTTCGATCGACGAGGCTTTGCAGCAAGCCGGCTTTCGGCTTGCACAATCTGTTTGAAGTCACAGAAGTAGGATCCTGGGCATCTTCTGGTCAACGTACCCGTCCTCTCGTTTCTTCACCCGTGGATCTGTGTCTTCTAGCCCTGATCCCGATTCTGACTTGTACCCGCAACTGCAGCTACCGGATGGCACGAAGGACGGTCGACAGATTAAGGTCGCAGGTCTGCTGATGACAGCAGGATTTCACCATCCTGTTCTGGCCTTTGGGTATAGCAGGTAGCGCTACGCTCCGAATCAGTCGGCAGAGAGGCGCTTTCGGCGTCCGGCAGCCTCGTTTTGGTAGGGCTGGGCTGCTGGTGCGGCCTGGCGGAACTCGGGGCGCTCGAAACCCATCGCGGAGAGTGCCCCGGATAGCTCAAAGGCGCTCGAGAGCCGATCTTCACGGTCCATAGCAAGCATGCGCGTGATGAGCTTGGCCAGCACCGGATCCCCGGCCACCTCCGGCGGTAGTTCCCACTTGCCCCGCAGATGCCGGTCTTTGACCGCGGCGAGAGACTCCGCTTGGAACAACGGCTTTCCGGTCAGCACCTCACACAGGATGGCACCCAGCGCGTAGATATCGGTGCGGATGTCCGGGACCTCCCCACGGATCTGCTCGGGGCTGTTGTAGAGCGGTGTGCCGCCCAGGGGAGCATAGGGTGTCATGCCCTCGCGCCAGTGGGATAGGCCAAGGTCGAGCACGCGGTAGCGCCCGAAGATGTCGAGTCGGATGTTGCCCGGTGCCAGGTCGCAGTGTGTGATGCCGTAGGACTCGGCGTGACAAAGCAGACTGCTGATCTGTGCGGCAAAACCGAGTGCCTCCGGTCGGGAGAGCGGACCACACGTCGCTAGCAGGCGGTCAAGGTCTTCGCCTTCCACGTACGGCATGATCAGGAAGAGGATACCGTCCAGGTCGCCGAAGTCGAACACCGGTACCGCGTTTGGATGTCCGGCGAGCCTGGCCGCATGCAGCGCTTCACTCCGGAAGCTGGAAATGACCTCCGGCCGTTGCGCGAGCTCAGGGTGGATCACCTTGGCAACGAAGAGTCCCCCGTGTAGTCGGTGTCGCAGCTGAAAGATGACAGCCATGCCACCCAGCGCGACCGGTTCCAGGACCTCAAATCGGCTCCCAAAGATCGCCTGCAGCTGCAATCCCAACGCACCCAGATCGAGCGGACGCTTGCCGCTCTCAACAGCTGGTACAACTCCGTCCGGCGCTCCTGCCTTTTCCTGCCAACCCAGATTCATCATGAAAGCCGGCGCCTTCTGTGCTCTGGGCTGCGTACGGGAAAGTGCTGCGCGGGCGGCGAGCCGGCCAAGGGGGCGCTGGCCAACGACGCGGCAATTGCCTCGCCTGAGCTGCGCATGCGGAGAAGAGCCCTGGGCTGCATCACGTGCTCTGGCTGGTCGTTATGCAAGCGCCATCCGAGGATGGCTACAGCCTTGCTGAGAGCCTGTTCCACGGTGTTGCTGACGCAGTGACGATCCCACAGACAGACAAAGCCGGTTTCTGGATGAACGTTGGGGTGTTCCACAGGATGGTCCAGGTAAAGCTCCATCGGAGCGGCCGGAAAGAAGCGCGAGAACTGGATGCGGAGCCGGTGATCGGTCCCCGGAACACTCTCCGGGGTGTCTGGCGCGACCGGCAGCGACAGACCTGGCGTTTGTCGCAGGGTGAGCCGGAACGTCAGATCGAGCGCGGACAGGTCCGCCAACCGATCGGGGTTGGTTTGCGCGAGCCGCTGCAGGATGCCCCACTCCGCCGAAAGCCGGCGTTCAAGAGGAGTGGATTCCCCTTCGGCGGAGCTAGCCGTTCGTGGCAATGGTAGACACGCGCAGGACATCGTTCGCTCGAACCCCCTGTTCGGGGAGAGCTTTCGCGAAATCGAGGCTGGCTCCGTTCCAGATCACTTCCGGCTCTCCATCTCCTTTGAGGACATCACCCCGCTCCCGCAGGTCAAACAGGATCTCCTCGAGCACCATGTTTAGATTCTCGGTCTCGTCGATGTCAACGTTGTACTTCGTCTCTCCGCTTACAGTGTCGAAGTAAATCTGGTATTTCGGCACAGAACCATCCCCCTTTCCGGGCACGGCAAGATAGGTAATGCTTTGGGTAATGCTTGGGACAGAGATGCAAGCCTAACGGCTGAGGGCCTCCGATGAGGAGATCTTTGCCACGGCCATGGTAAGCGCCGGAGGCAGGTCCCGCAGCGCGGTACTGCAGCGCGCGCATTCCCCGTTGTTGAAATCCCAGCAGTCACGGCACTGCACGCGGCGGCAGTTGGTGCAGGCCCGGAGGTCTACCTGCTCCGCTGAGCCGAGGCAGATCTGGCAACGCCCATGATGCGCGCGCGGGCCGGTGACCCGCATCCACCAGCTCTCGCCGGTCGGCAGCACCGGCACCCTTTGCTCCAGGCAGAGCTGGCAGCGACGGTGTTCAAAGCTCCAGCAGGTCTCATCGCACACCTCCATGCTGCAGCGCGGGCACTGGAACACTACGGTTTGCGTGCCGAGCCGGCGTCCACACAGACCGCAACGAGCCCGGCTCCGCAAGAGAATGGCCAGCGTGGCTGAGCTCCCTGCAGCGGCAAACAGAGGGGCAAACCAGGTGGCGAAACTGGGCCGCAGTGTGGTCTCCACCACCACCACGGCACAGACCGTCGCCAGGCTGACAATCAGGGGCAGCAACCACGGCTGCGCATGCGGCAGGTCAAAGTGCAGCCAGAGGAAGGTAAAGCCGACGCTGAGCACAAGTGCCGCCGTAAGCGCCGCAGGGCCCCCAAGCAGGCAGGCTCCGAATTGCAGTGAGGCGAGCAGAATCACCACTCCGGTGATCGCCGCTGCGCGCTCCAGTCCACGGTTCATCATGCCTCCGCCCCGGCGCCGTATGGAAGATAGGCACGCCGGAGCTCAAACTGGTGCTGTTCGGGTAATCCTAGCTGCCGAGGCGTGCATTCTGCTTCCGGATCGTCAGCGGTGAGGTCGGCCACGCAACGGAGAGGGTCAAGCTGGGCGACCGACCCGCACCCGGTACACACTCCGCGACGTCGAAGCCGCGCCAATCTCTGCGGTCGGTCCTGATGCACGCCACAGACCCGGCAGCGCGCCACCAGACAAACCGGCCAGGTGAACTGCAGTCTCCAGTCTCCCCCGGCGAACCCCGCGGAACGCAACGTGTTGCCTACCGGGATGTCCTGTGGCAACCAGACCCAACGCTCCGGTCTGCCTCGATGCAGAGGGCACGTCGCGCTACGAGTTAGGCGCAGATACTCCGGTCGCCCGGGATTGCTGCCTTCAGGGAGGGTGGCGGTTTCCTGTAGCCGCAAGGCCCATGAAGTCGCGAAACTCAACGGCCGCTGCTTGGGGGGCTGCAGAAAAAAGCGACGCATGGTCGCAACCAGAACGGCGGCTGCCTCCTGGATGGAGGCGGGCACCTCGGCCGCTTCCCCCATCGTGGCGACTGCGTCCAGCGGCGCGCAGCCCAACGACGGCGCTGCGGCAAAGGCGAGCAGATCCCCCCGGCGGGCGTCACCCACAC
>CAXTFS010000081.1:0-12040 GCA_964243395.1 uncultured Acidobacteriaceae bacterium
GCCCTACATGGTGCTGTTCAGCGCTTTCGGAGTTCACTTGTCCAGATCTTTCACTGCGTCACAAATTCAAGAGGTACCCGCCAGCACACCCGCTCTTTTGGTCTTTTCGCATTTGCGCTGGCACTTCGTCACGCAGCGACCACAGCATCTGCTCATCCGTGCTGCAAGGACCCGCCCGGTTTTTTTCTGGGAAGAGCCAGTCGTTGACGCACCCAGCTCCACCGATGCAGCAGCGCCCGCTGGGTACCTGGAGTTTGTACACGCAGAAGAGTCGGCCAATGTCACGGTCATTCGCCCACACCTTGCCAGTGGAGACGACCTTGACACCGGGCAGCGACGACTGCTGGACCAGTTTCTTGCGGAGCGCTACCTCGCCACGTTTGACGCCTGGTTCTATACCGCGATGGCTATGGGATTTGCCGCGCACCTCCATCCAGAGGTGACGGTCTACGATGCGATGGACGAACTGTCGGCCTTCGCCGGCGCGCGGCCCGAACTGCTTGAGCGCGAGCGTGAACTCTTCCATCGTGCCAACGTCGTGTTCACAGGTGGTCGCTCACTCTATGAGCACAAGCGTTCACAGCACTTCAACGTTCAGGCCTTTCCGAGCTCGATTGATGTTGATCACTTCGCGCAGGCGCTCACTGTGCAGACGGACCCAGCCGATCAGGCGCAAATTCCACATCCGCGTGTCGGCTTTTTCGGTGTGCTCGACGAGCGGTTCGATCGTGAACTCGTCGCCGAAGTCGCACGCCTTCGGCCCGACACGCATTTTGTTTTGCTTGGTCCGGTTGTGAAGATCAGCGAGGCGGATCTGCCCCGGGCGGCAAACCTTCACTACCTTGGCAGCAAGACGTATCGCGAGTTGCCTTCCTATCTCGCCGGTTGGGATGCCGCCATGCTTCCCTTCGCGATGAACGAGTCCACGCGTTTCATTTCGCCGACCAAAACACCGGAGTACCTGGCGGCTGGGAAGCGGGTCGTCTCCACACCGATCCGCGATGTTGTGCATGATTACGGCGACACCGGTCTGGTTGCGATAGCTGCGGATGCAGCGAGTTTCGCCCTGGCTCTTGATCATGCCATTGAGAAGACGCCGGACTCTGCCTGGCAGCGTCGCGTCACCGCGAAGCTCGCGTCATCCTCCTGGGACTCCACCTGGGCCGCCATGCATTCGGAGATCGAGCGGGCGCGGGCGGAACGTACAACACCCCTGAAGTCGCCGACCCGCCTGGACGTATTTTCTTTGCACTCCACGCGCCCTGCTCTGGACACCTTCGACTACCTCATTGTCGGCGCGGGCTTCGCCGGTGCGGTTCTTGCGGAGCGACTTGCCGCAGGCATGGGCAAGCGCGTGCTCGTAGTCGATAAGCGTCCGCACATCGCGGGCAACGCCTACGACTTCATCAATGACGACGGCCTGCTCGTGCATCTCTACGGTCCGCACATCTTCCACACGCAGTCGCAGAAGGTCTTTGATTACCTTTCGCGTTTCACCGAATGGCGCCCGTATGAGCATCGCGTGCTCGCGTCGGTTGACGGTCAGCTCTTGCCGATCCCCATCAACCTGGACACCATCAACCGGATGTACGGCCTGGATCTCGATGCCGAAGGTATGGAGAAGTTCCTGGCGGAGCGAGCGGAGCCGCGAGCCGAGATCCGCACCTCCGAAGACATCGTCATCTCCAAGGTCGGCCGTGAACTCTACGAGAAGTTCTTCCGCAACTACACGCGCAAACAGTGGGGTGTTGATCCTTCCGAGCTGGACAGCGCCGTAGCCGGTCGTATCCCCGTGCGGTTCAACCAGGACGATCGCTACTTCTCGGACACGTTTCAGGCGATGCCGCTCGAGGGCTACACGCGCATGTTCGAGCGTATGCTTCGCCATCCGAAGATCACGGTGATGACCTCTACGGATTATCGCGAGATCATTGCCGAGTGTCCCCACGCCAAGGTCGTCTACACCGGTCCTATCGACGAGTTCTTCGACTTCCGCTTCGGTCGCCTACCCTACCGTTCCTTGCGCTTCGAACATGAAACGCACGATCAGGAACAGTTCCAGGCAGTCGGGGTAGTGAATCACCCCAACGAGCATGCATACACGCGTATCACGGAGTTCAAGCACCTGACGGGTCAGGAAAATCCAAAGACCAGCATCGTGTACGAGTATCCGTCGTCTGAAGGCGAGCCGTACTACCCAATCCCGCGTCCGGAAAATGCGCGGATTTACGAGATGTACCGCGAACTGGCTGAGAGCACACCAGATGTTTATTTCTGTGGGCGCCTGGCCAACTACAAGTACTTCAACATGGATCAGGTTGTTGCGCAGGCGCTGCATCTCTATCGCAACATCGCGGAAGATCAGGCTGTCAGCTCGGCCCTGGAACTCAGGACAGCATCGGTGGCCGCTGTGCTCACCAGCAAGGCTCCGAATGCAGTTGCTTCCGTTCGCAATGGCCGGCCGGCCACATCGGCCGTCCCGATGACCGCCTCCACCCGCACCGCAGAGTCGGCCAGCTAGACCCTCGCAGCAGCACAGACAGCCTCAGGCCGCCGCCTGAGGCTTTTGTGCATTCAGGCACACGCACAGACGACATCCGCAGACGCTGCCACGCTACGCGAACAGCCGCTGCTGCAGCTCGATCCGCCCTGGGGAATGCTTGGCCAGCTTGCCTGCAAGTGCACCAACATCACGAGTCAAGAGGGCATCCGTCGAGCGCTGGGCAAGCCCATGCCGCTCGCAGACTCGATGCAGCGTAGCCGCCATCTGCCGGCGGTACGCGCCGTCCGCAAAGTCAGCGGTCGCGAAGCGACGATCGTAATCGCCGGCCAGATGTGGGAAGTGCTCGCGAACAAAACTCAACCAGGTAGGACGCGAACACGACTTCAAAAACAGGGAATGCGCGCCCAGGAAGTTGGCTCCGGCCTTCGCCGCCCCTTCAGCGACACGATCGATGGACGCTTCAGTGTCGTTGATGCCGGGCAGCAACGGGGAGCACAGAATGCCTGTGTGGATACCCGCATCCCGCAGGCGGCGCACAGCGGCAAAGCGCAAGTCTGGACGTGGGGCCCGCGGCTCAAGCTTTCTTGCTAGGGCGGCATCTGCGGTGGTGATGGTCAGGTGCACCACCAGTGTGTTTTGTCGGGCAATACGCTCCAGCAGGTCAATGTCGCGCACAATCAGGTTCGACTTGGTAATGACGCCAAGCTTGTACCCCGACCGTCGGCTGAATACCTCCAGAATGCCGCGTGTAATCCCCGCGCGGCGCTCGATCGGCTGATAAGGATCTGTTGCCGTTCCCAAGGCAATCTCCTGTTCGGGGTCGATCCGGCTGAGCTCCTGCTCGAGCAGCCAGGCGGCGTTCTCCTTCAGGTAGATCTCCCGCTCAAACGCTGTGGCCCACGCCTGCTCCGGCCCGTCATAGCGCCCGATGGGAACTTCTTCGACCTTGCCTGGTTGCAGAAATTCATGCGTGTAGCGGGCGTAGCAGTACTTACAGCCGAACTCGCAGCCCCGGTAGGGGTTGATCGACCATTCCAGCGACAATTGCCGCTTGCTGACCGACCGGTTCAGGAGGGAACGGGCCCGCATCGCGCGAAACTCGATCAGATGACCATCCTCGGCATGGGTCGCCTGGGCAGCGAGCCGTGCCATGCCGGTGGGTTGGGAGGGAAGAATGGGGAACAGAGCTGGGCTGGGCTGTTGCTCGATGTTCGCCATATCTTCGCCTCCGTGGTTCTGAAGTTACGTCTCAACGCGTCCATCGTCAAGCGGAAACTTGCGAAGGGTAGACTCGGCTCATGCAGCCATTGAAGCGCACCAGCGAAGTGACGCGGGACCTGTTGCAGGCTCTGCTGGACCACTTCTGGCAGGCGCGCCGGGAACGCGTGCCTCGGGAACCAAAGCTTTACCCGGGCGGCTACCTGACCAGCTACAGCTCCCTGATCCAACGCGCCGGTGTGGTGGTGGAAGCGCGACGGCTTGGTGGGCCGCTGTCCGAGATCTCTGCCATTTGCGACCTGCGCGACTGGCCTCCCCTGGCCGCGCTGGTAGTGCGACAGGACTGCGGGCAGCCGGGGATTGGCTACTTCCGGCGTCCCGGGGCGCCGTAGATCGACCTGGTAACGGACCAGCACCTCGAAGACTGGGCGGCCGACGCACGTGCCTGCATCGGGTTCGACCGGCTGCCGCGCCGCGCGCCGGCCATAACGCAGCGTGCGTCCCCCGTTGGGGCAAAGCTAGGGCAGTCTTGACGCAGCGTTCAGGCTCGCCCATAATAAAAAGGTTGTCGCGGACCAATCCGCGTGACATCGTCGTGACCACGCCCATGCGGAACAGTGCATGTTCTCAGCCTATGAAGCTGAAATTCAGGGGTGGCAGACAAGGATATGAATGGCTCGTAAGATCTCCAAGAATTTGGCCAAGGCGCGCTCGCTCGTCGAGAAGCGGCCGTACACCATTGGCGACGCAATTCCCCTCCTGCAGAAGGCTCATTACGCCAAGTTCGACGAGACGGTCGATTTGACCCTGCGTCTGGGCGTCGACACACGCCACGCAGACCAGATGGTGCGCGGTACGGTCATTCTTCCGCACGGTCTCGGTGGCAAGTCCAAGGTTGTTGCCGTAATCGCCTCCGGCGACAAGATCCGTGAGGCGGAGGCCGCGGGTGCCGAGTTCTTCGGCGGTGATGAACTTGTTGAGAAGATCCAAAAGGAAAATTGGACCGATTTCGACGCGCTGATCGCGACCCCCGACATGATGCGCTCCGTGGGTCGGCTCGGCAAGGTGCTTGGTCCCCGCGGTCTTATGCCCAACCCCAAGACGGGAACCGTCACCACCGACGTCGCCGGCGCGATTCGTGAGATCAAGGCCGGTAAGGTCGAATTTCGTGCCGATAAGACGGCCCTTGTGCACGTGCCCGTCGGCAAGCTCTCCTTCACCCCCGAGAAGCTCGAGCAAAACGCGCTGACCGTTGTAAACGCGGTAGTCAAGGCGAAGCCTTCGGCGGCGAAGGGCAAGTATGTCAAGCGCATCATCCTGTCGTCTACGATGGGTCCGGGCATTGAGCTTGAGGCCGCTACGGCCGATGTCGCCACGAAGTAAGCTCCCGCGTACCGGCGCCTCGGCGCCCCAAGATTGAGCTAGCAGCGAAGAGCTAGCAGCTAAAGGCTGGAACTATCCATGGCATTGACCAAGGCGAAAAAGAACGAAAAGGTCGCGGCACTCGCGGCTGATCTGGAGAAGAGCACCTCCGCTATCGTGGGCACCTTCAAGGGGTTGACCGCGTCGAAGGACTTCGACCTCCGCAAGACGGTGCGCGCCGCCGGCGGCTCCTATCACGTCGTCAAGAACAAGCTGGCAGCGAAGAGCTCCGAAGGAACCAAGGTCGAGAAGGCGCTGCAGGGCCTCAAGGGCGTCAGCGCCGTGGCGTACACCTCTGGCGATCCGGTCGCGCTTGCAAAGGCTCTCTCAACGTGGGTCAAAGATAACGCCGAGTTCACCTTCAAGCTGGGCATCGTGGACGGCAAGGTAATCACCGTTGCTGACATTGGCAACCTGGCAAACCTGCCCAGCAAGGAAGAGCTGTTCTCGAAGCTGCTCTTCCTTATCAATGCTCCGGCACAGCGACTGGCAACGGTCGTCAACGCGACCGGACGAAACCTGGCCGTTGTCGTGAATCAGGCGGTCGAGCAGGAGAAGTTCGCGGCCGGGTCGGCAAGCGCCACCGCGCCGAGCGCACCGGCTCCGGCTGCAGAATCAACCGCAGCGCCAGAGCCATCGGCGACACCTGATGTGCCTGCACCTGCCCAGGACAAGGTTGCAGAGGCCCATGCCGAAGAGGCGCCTAGCCCGACCGAGCAGATTGCGCAGCATCCCGCCTCCGAGGCGGATCCTGTGGCCGAAGCAGCCAGCGAGCAACCTTCCGGTGCCGCTGAGCCGGAGAACGGTACCGCGTCACAGGCTGGCGAAGCGGCCTCAACCGATCCCGCCGAAGGTTGATCCAAGTTTCGTCGTCCATCTGACCAGGGGCGCAGTCTGAGCGCACCGGAACTCTGGTTGTTGGATGGCAACCCAGGGCGAGAGCCTTTGGGACGTAGCAGGCAAGAGAATTTGAAACTCAGAGACACACGGAGAAGATGATGGCAGACATTCAGCAGATTGAAGACGCGATTGTGAGCCTTACGCTGCTTGAGGCGGCGGAGCTCGTGAAGAAGCTTGAGGAGCGCCTCGGCGTTTCAGCGGCAGCGGCAACAGCAGCAGCCCCGGCGGCAGGCGGCGGCGCAGCAGCCCCGGTAGCCGAAGAGAAGACCGAGTTTACGGTCATTCTTAAGGATGCCGGCGCCAACAAGATCAACACCATCAAGGCTGTGCGCGAAGTTACTGCGCTGGGTTTGAAGGAAGCCAAGGACCTCGTCGATGGCGCGCCCAAGCCGCTCAAGGAGAACATCTCCAAGGATGATGCGGCCGCGATCGCGAAGAAGTTCGACGGTGTCGCCACAGTCGAAATCAAGTAACTTCGGCGAGTAGTAATGTTGAAGGGCTTCAGTGCAGGCATCCGGGCAGAGTCCGGATGCCTGCACCTAGTTGCATTTTTCTTAGCCGTGCGTTATTCTTCGTATTGGAAGAATGCGTTTTCATCTGCGCCCTTTTTCGGGCAGCAAGTCACTCCGAGGCCCAGTTCATGTGGACTTCGCCCTCCGGGGCAAGCTAACAACCTTCAGAAGTATCCGGTTCATCCCGCGTTTGGGCGCGCGGGCTAAGGGGCCGGCCACCTTGCGATTCGAGCGGCGGGATCAGCAGGGTGAAGCGCACGACCGGCGGCAATCTTGGGTTCCCATGGGCAGGGCTCAAAGGCGGCGATAATCCAGCGTTTCAAGCAGATGGTCTCAATTTCTTGTGCATATACGCACTCCGGGCAGTTCCGCCGGCAGGGCGTTTTCGCCGTTTTCCCCGCGTCGTGTGAATCCTGACCCAGCGTTTCGCACCGGATCCAGGGCGGTTCGTGCGTTTCTCATACGCCTCATCATGAGGTAGCCCACATCTTCCCCACCCCGCAGAATGCTTCGCCGGGGCCTATTGCCAGACGCGCCAAAGGCGCATTCGCACGAGGAGCGAATGCACCGAAATATGGGCGCAAGCGTCAAACGAGAAGGTCCCTTACCCGGCCTCTTCTCCCTCTCAGAAGCGCGCTGACGCCCTCACATTGCTGTGGGCCGGCGCACTTCGAGAGGCCTCGAGCCACGTACCAGGAGAGAGCATGTCGAATTCCCCGACCCCCGAAACGCGCGCGATCCGCACTCGTCTCGATTTTTCCAAGATCCCTACCAGCATCCAGATCCCGAACCTCATCGAGGTACAGCGCCGGTCCTATGAGCGCTTCCTGCAGATGGACAAGCTCCCCCAGGAGCGCGAGGACAACGGCCTGCAGTCGGTCTTTACCTCCGTGTTCCCGATCACTGACTTCCGCAATGTCTCCGAGCTGGAGTTTGTCGACTACACCATCGGCAACTGGGAGTGCAAGTGTGGCTACCTCAAGGGGCTCAATCACCTCCGCACCACCTGCTCCACCTGTGGCCACATGGTCATCACCGACCCGTTTCATCCGGGCGATGTGCTTTGCAAATTCTGCGGCACGTACAACAAGAACACCCCGGATTTCTGCACCAAGTGCGGCGATCCCGTCGGTCTGCAGCTGAAGTATGACCAGGCGGAGTGCGAAGAGCGTGGCATGACCTACTCCGCACCGCTTAAGGTCACCATTCGCTTGAAGATCTACGACAAGGACCCCGAGACCGGCGTCAAGAGCCTGCGCGACATGAAGGAGCAGGAGGTCTTTTTCGGCGATATTCCGCTGATGTCGGCCAACGGCACCTTTATCGTCAACGGGACTGAGCGCGTCATCGTCTCGCAGCTGCACCGCTCGCCCGGCGTCTTTTTCGAGACTGCGAATAACCGCACCTATTTTCTCGGCAAGATTATCCCGTACCGCGGCAGCTGGGTCGAGTTCGAGTACGACCAGAAGAACATCCTCTACGTCCGCATCGATCGCAAGCGCAAGTTCCTGGGCACCATTTTCCTGCGTGCGCTCGGTCTGCGCACCGATGAGGAGATCCTCAAGACCTTCTACACGGTTGACACCGTGGCGGTGAAGGATGGCAAGCTCAGCTGGTCGATCACAGAAGACGGCAAGGCGACCAACGTCGGTGGCACACGTACCACCTCGTCCATCAAGGGCGCGGATGGAGCGGAGATCCTCGCCTCCGGCAAGAAGATCACTCCGTCCGTGCTGAGGAATCTGCGTGCCGCCGGTATTACCTCTGTTGAGGTCGAGTCTGGCGAGTTTGAAGGTGCTATCACGGCGGCCGATGTTGTTGACATGGCTACGGGCGAACTGCTCTACGAGGCCAACCAGGAGCTGTCGGCAGACAAGCTGCACAAGATTGCGCAGTCGGGTGTCACGACGCTTGAGGTCTTTTTCCCTGAGCGCGACGATGTCGGCACGATCATCGCCAACACCCTGCGCCGCGACTCTGTGCGCAAGCCGGAAGAAGCGCTGATCGAGATCTACCGCAAGCTGCGCCCGGGCGACCCACCGACCCTGGATACGGCGACAGCCCTGTTCGAAGGCATGTTCTTCGATCCGCGCAAGTACGACTTCTCGCGTGTCGGTCGCCTGAAGTTCAACATCAAGCTGTATGAGTCGGCCGACGCCACACACCTCGACCGCCGCACGCTTACGCCCGAGGACTTCTACGGCACCATCCGGTACCTGCTGAAGCTCCGCAAGAATATTGGGCTGGTCGACGATATCGATCACCTTGGCAACCGTCGCGTCCGCGCGGTCGGTGAGCTCATGGAGAACCAGTTCCGCATTGGCCTGGTTCGCATGGAGCGCGCGATCAAGGAAAAGATGTCGGTGTATCAGGAGATGTCGACGGCGATGCCGCACGACCTCATCAACGCCAAGCCCGTCATGGCCGCCATACGCGAGTTCTTTGGATCCTCGCAGCTATCGCAGTTCATGGATCAGACCAACCCGCTCTCGGAGATCACCCACAAGCGTCGCCTCTCCGCGCTTGGGCCGGGCGGCTTGTCGCGTGAGCGCGCTGGCTTTGAAGTCCGTGACGTTCACCCTACCCACTACGGCCGTATCTGCCCGATCGAGACGCCGGAGGGCCCAAACATCGGCCTGATCTCGTCGCTGTCCTGCTTTGCGCGGATCAATGAGTACGGCTTCATCGAGTCGCCTTACCGCAAGGTCAAGGACGGCCGCGTGCTGGACTACGTGGCTGTGTCGAACGCCGGTGAGTCTGGTCTGCGGCAGAACGACACCCTCGAAATCGAGGAGTCGCGCAAGATGAACGAGCAGCTCAAGGCCGACGGCAAGCGCTCGGTCGACTTCGAGCCTTTTTCGTTCTACCTGTCCGCTTGGGAAGAGGATCGTCACACCATCGCGCAGGCCAACATCGATCTTGATGAGAATGGCCGCATGACCGAAGACCTCGTCAACGCGCGTCGTCAGGGCAACTTTGTCCTGGTGCCGCAGTCCGAGGTCGACTACATCGACGTTTCGCCGAAGCAGCTCGTCTCCGTGGCCGCCTCGCTTGTGCCCTTCCTTGAGCATGACGATGCGAACCGCGCGCTGATGGGCGCCAACATGCAACGGCAGTCCGTCCCCTTGCTCGTCGCCGAAGCTCCTTTCGTCGGCACCGGCATGGAAGGCGTGACCGCACGCGACTCCGGCGCTGTCATCCTGGCCAAGCGCAACGGCATCATCGATTCCGTTGATTCCGAGCGCATCATCGTTCGCGTCGAAGGCGAGCACCATCCCACGCAGCTTTCGCGTGAGGTCGGCTCCGACATCTACCAGCTCACGAAGTTCAAGCGCTCCAACCAGAACACCTGCATCAACCAGAAGCCGGTAGTCCGCAAGGGCGACCGCGTTCTTAAAGGTCAGGTGTTGGCGGATGGTCCGTGTACAGAGCAGGGCGAGCTTGGTCTCGGCCGCAACGTGCTGGTGGCCTTCATGCCATGGCGCGGGTACAACTTCGAGGACGCGATCCTGATCTCCGAAAAGCTGGTCCGTGAGGACTACTACACCTCGATCCACATCGAGGAGTTTGAGATCGAGGCGCGCGACACCAAGCTTGGGCCGGAAGAGATCACGCGCGATATCCCCAACGTCTCCGAGCACGCCCTACGTGATCTTGATGATTCCGGAATCATCCGCATCGGCGCCAAGATCTCGCACAACGACATTCTCGTCGGCAAGGTCACGCCCAAGGGCGAAACGCAGTTGACCCCCGAAGAGAAGCTGCTTCGTGCCATCTTCGGCGAAAAGGCCGGCGATGTGCGTGACGCTTCGCTCTCGTGCCCTCCGGGTATCGAAGGCACCGTTGTGGACGTCCGCATCTTCTCCCGCAAGGGGCAGGAGAAGGACGCGCGCGCGCAGCAGATCGAGCAGGAGATGGTTGAAAAGCTGGAGCGCAACCTCGCCGACGAGATCCGCATTCTCACCGACGAGCGCCTCAAGCGGCTCGAAGGCATCCTGGGCGGCAAGGAAGTGCTGCTTGACCTTCACGACGAGCGGACCAACAAGAAGCTGCTCACCAAGGGCGATGTGCTTGACCGCGATCAGATCGAGCTGATCTCCACACGCAACCTGAAGCGGATTCGTTACGCCGATAAGGACCCGCGTGTGAACGAGCAGATTGACGAGATCGAGGAGATGACCTCGCGGCAGATCGATGTTCTCCGCAAGATCACCAACGAGAAGATCTCCAAGATGAGCAAGGGCGACGAGCTTTCCCCGGGCGTCATCAAGATGGTCAAGGTCTATGTCGCGATGAAGCGCAAGCTTTCGGTCGGCGACAAGATGGCTGGCCGTCACGGCAACAAGGGTGTGATTGCGCGCATTCTGCCTGAGGAAGACATGCCTTACCTGCCGGATGGAACGCCTGCGGAGATCGTTCTCAACCCGCTCGGTGTGCCGTCTCGTATGAACGTCGGTCAGATTCTTGAAACGCACCTCGGCTGGGCTGCGCACGAACTCGGTCGCAAGGTGGCCGAACTCGCACAGCAGAGCCAGGACGCGCACGGCATCCGCGAGATCTTCAAGGACGCCTTCAAGGACACGGCCGCTCTCAACCAGCTGCTGGTTCTCGACGACGAGCAGACCCTGCGCGTTGCTGCCGGCATGAAGAAGGGCATCTGGTTCGGCACAGCCGTATTCGACGGTGCGCGTGAGTCGGAGATCAAGGCGCTTCTCGCCGCGGCTGGCCTGCCCAGCTCCGGCAAGACGGACCTGATCGACGGCATGACCGGCGAGGTGTTCGAGCAGCCCGTCACCGTGGGCTACATCTACATGCTCAAGCTGTCGCACCTCGTCGACGACAAGATTCACGCACGCTCGATCGGACCGTACTCGCTCATCACGCAGCAGCCGCTGGGTGGCAAGGCGCAGTTCGGTGGTCAGCGCTTCGGTGAGATGGAGGTCTGGGCGCTGGAAGCCTATGGCGCCGCCTACATCCTGCAGGAGCTGCTCACCGCCAAGTCCGACGATGTCTTCGGCCGTACCAAGATCTACGAAGCCATCGTCAAGGGCGAGGCCGCAATCGAACCGGGCGTGCCCGAGTCATTCAACGTGCTTATCCGCGAACTGCAGTCGCTCTGCCTCGATGTCGAACTCGTCAAGGCTGCCGAGCAGAAACCAACCGAAGGCGTGCCGGCTCTGCCCGAGCTCGCCGTCGCCGACTAAAGCAAGCTTCTAGCTGTTAGCTCTTAGCTTCTAGCTGAGGGCTAACAGCCAAAGCCGCTCACGAGATTTCCGGATGATGATCAACTGCTGCCGCGGTCATCACCGAAACAAAAGGCAGCCGCAACCGAGCAGATCAAGCCAAGGCCTCTAGCGAAAAGCTGGGAGCTAAAAGCTGGAAGCTGCTGTAACGGAGAGACAACATATGTTCCGTACCAGCCCTTTTGAAATGGCCGGCCCCATCACCGACTTCGCCTCGATCAAGATTCAGCTCGCTTCGCCCC
>CAXTFS010000082.1:0-11976 GCA_964243395.1 uncultured Acidobacteriaceae bacterium
CTCCACGCATGTGTACGCAAACGACACGGCACGTGACGTGTTCGGGACAGAGGAGCAGATTCCGCGGGACAAGATGGTTTGGCGTTCCGTGCAAAAGGTGCATGAAGAGATTGCCCATTCGCCGTTGCCAAAGCTGCCGCTGATCTTCTCCGAGTACAACGCGAGTTATGCAAATGAGCCGGACATCACCGACTCCACGTACATGGGTCCGTGGATGGCGAATAACATTCGCCTTTGTGACGGACTAACCGAGAGCATGAGTTATTGGGCTTTTTCCGATGTCTTTGAAGAACAGGGTGTGGTACGGTCTCCGTTCTACGGTGGTTTCGGCCTGGTCGCCGCTGACCATATCCCCAAGCCTGCGCTGAATGTTTTTCGAGCCCTGCATCAACTCGGAGACAAGCGCCTTCATGTCGACTCGGAATCGGCGCTGGCGACAAAGGATGCGCAGGGACGCATTGCCCTGGCACTGTGGGATTACACGCCGCCCGATGGGACAGGCGCTACCTACACCCCTCCGCCCAGCACGCCGCAACCGGCGCGACACTTCGCGTTGACCTTCGAGCATGTACCCTCGAGCGCGGCGGTTGACATCCTGCGTATCGATGAAGACCATGGCAATGTCGTGAAGGCGTTCGATGCGATGGGGCGTCCACCTGGGGCCCTAACGAAGGCGCAAGTCAGTGAGCTGCAGGCCGCGGGCGCCATGGCTCCGCCGGAGCACGCGCAGCTACACGATGGCAAGCTGGACATCACGGTTCCTGCACACGGCCTGGCAGTCGTGCTGCTCCGGCGCTGATCGATGCCGCCTCTTACACGACGCACGGCGATCCGGCACTTTGCCGGTGGAGCGGTCGGCGCTCTGCTTGCATCCTCCTCGTCGTCAGGCCTAGCGAGCGTGCTTCGCGATGGTTCTGAAGTCGGCATTGCAGCGACGCTTTCGCCTACGGACGAGGCATTCCTGGACGAGATGCAGCGGCGCGGCTGCTCCTATTTCATCGAGCAGGCCGACCCTGCAACCGGTCAGGTCCAAGATCGTGCCAAGGCCGTTGGTCTCAATGGTGCGCTTGACCCCAGAAAGTTGTCCAGCATCGCCGCGACCGGCTTTGGACTGACGGCACTGTGCATCGCGCACAAGCGCGGTTACGCCGCGCACGCTGCCCTCGAGGCGCAGGTCGCGCGCACACTGGCGTTTCATGCCCATGTGCTAACGAACGAGCATGGGTTCTTCTGCCACTTCAATGATGTGCGGACAGGCAAGCCGATTGCGGGCGTGGAGTACTCGAGCATCGATACAAGTCTTTTGCTCTGCGGTGTGCTTACGGCCAGGGCATACTTCAACGCGAACTCCGCCATCGTTCGCGACGCGACACTCATCTACGAGCGCGTGGACTGGCCCTGGATGCTGCACGGTGGCGATCAGTTCCGCATGGGATGGAAGACGGCTTCGGGCTTTCTCACCGCTACCTGGAATCACTATTGCGAGCTAATGATGATTCCTCTGCTGGCGCTTGGATCGCCCGCGCATCCGGTCTCGCCGGACGTGTGGTCTGCATGGTCGCGTCCGACGATGACCTATGACGGCATGCACTACATCGGTGCGGACGATCCGATCTTTGTGCACCAGTACAGCCATGCCTGGTTCGACTTCCGCGGGAAGCGTGACGCCTTCACGAACTACTTCGAAAATTCTGTGATGGCGACCAAGGCGCACCGGGCCTTCTGCCTTAGCCTCGGCGCGCCGTATAGCCCGGAGTACTGGGGGATCAGTGCTTCCGACTCGCAGGCGGGTTACCACGCTTGGGGTGGGCCGCCGAGTTTTGGTGACGTGGATGGAACCGTGGTGCCATGTGCCGCTGCAGGTTCGCTGCCGTTTCTCCCTGCGGAGTGCCTGCAGACGCTGCGTGGTTTGCAGAAGAGTTTCGGCCCACGCGTTTGGGGCCGCTACGGCTTTCTGGACGCCTTCCACCCAGCGGCGGAGTGGTATGACACCGATGTGCTCGGGATTGACCTGGGCATTGGGGTTGTTATGGCAGAGAATCTGCGCACCGGCTTTGTGTGGCAGACATTTGCGCGCAACCGGGAGGTGGGCCGAGCGATGCAGCTGGCAGGCTTCCACGCCGAAATAGCCAAGAAAACCTGACTCAGAGACCAGCAGAGAGGCTGCTCAGCGCCTCGACCGCTTCGCGTGTCTTGGTGACGACCTCTTCGATCTGTTCGCGTGTGGTGTCGTACGTCAATGTGAAGCGCACCGCTGTTTGCGCGACCTCTCGTGCAGTGCCCATCGCGACGAGAACATGCGACGGCTCGTCACTGCCCGCCGCACACGCAGACCCGCTGGAGCAGAGTACGCCACGCTCTTCTAGTTGCAGCAGTACCGACTCGCCGCTCGTGCCCGGAAAGCAGAACGAGGCGTTGTTGGGCAGTCGCTGTGTGGGATGACCGGTCAGAAGCGCTCCCGGCACGGCACCGACGACGCCGCTGATGAGCAGATCACGCAAAGTCGTGAGGCGAGCGGCGCGATCCGGCAGCTCCGCCGAGGCGAGTTCAAGGGCAGTGGCAAAGGCGATGGCGCCGGCGACATTTTCAGTGCCGGAGCGACGGCCCCGCTCCTGACCTCCGCCGTGAAGAACGGGCTCTACGGTGAGTCGACCGCGCAGAAAGAGTGCGCCGACACCCTTGGGCGCGCCCAGTTTGTGCCCGGACAGGCTCAGGGCATCGACGCTCAAAGCCGGGACTGACAGGGGAAGCGAGCCACAGGCCTGCACGGCATCGGTGTGGAACGGAACGCCCTGCCCATGAGCGATGGTCGCCAGCTCCGCTATGGGCTGGACGGTGCCCACCTCGTTGTTGGCGAGCATGATTGAGCAAAGGGTGGTGTCCGGCCGCAGTGCGCGCTCGAGATCGGCCGCCTGCACCCGAGCCTGACCGTCCACCGGCAGGTAGGTGATCTCGAACCCGTGATGGCGATGGAGGTACTCGCAGGAGGCAAGAACCGCCTCGTGCTCGATCGAGCTGGCAATGATGTGGCGACCGCGCGGGTTCGCCAGGGCGATTCCCTTGACTGCGAGATTATCGGCCTCCGTACCGCCGGAGGTAAAGATCACCTCGCCCGGCCGGCAACCCAGCGAGAGGGCAACACGCTCACGGGCGGCCTTCAGCGCGCGAGCCGCCTCGTCGCCGAGGCTGTGATGGCTGGACGGATTGCCGAACGCGCCCGCAAGGTAGGGCCACATGGCCTGAAGCACCTCACGGCGGACGGGTGTGGTGGCGGCAGCGTCGAGGTAGATCATCGTCAGCTCTTCTGAGGCGACACGGTGTGCGGCAGGACATCGAGACCCAGGTCGAGCGCACGCACGCTGTGCGTTAGCGCACCGACAGAGATGAGGTCCACGCCAGTCTGCGCGATCTCCGCGACGTTTTGTAGGCGCACGGAGCCACTGGCTTCAGTGAGCGCGCGACCGTTGATCTGAAGGACGGCATCACGCAGTTGAGCAGGGGTGAAGTTGTCGAGCAGGACCGTATCCACACCCGCCGCCAAAACGCTTTCGATCTGGTCGGGGCGATCGACCTCGACCTCGAGGTGAGCGGTATGCGGAAGATGTGCGCGGGCTGCTCTTAGAGCCTCGGTCAGACTTGGCCCGGTGACCTCGGCCAGAACAGCAAGGTGGTTGTCTTTCGCCATTACAGCGTCGGAGAGCGAGAAGCGATGGTTGTAGCCGCCGCCACAACGCACGGCGTAGCGCTCGAAGTAGCGCAATCCGGGTGTGGTCTTGCGGGTGTCTACGATGCGGGCCTTCGTGCCGGCAGTCTCCGCGACAAACCGCGACGTCATGGTGGCGATGCCGGAGAGACGTTGGACGAAGTTGAGCGCCACGCGCTCGGCCTGGAGCACGCCGCGAGCGGAGCCCGCAGCAGTTGCCAGCACAGCGCCCTGAGGGAAGCTTTCTCCGTCAGCCGTATTGAACTGCACATGAATGCCGGCGTCAGTAAGCAGCATCGCCGCAGCGAAGAGCGATGCGCCGCTGAGGACACCGGCCTCACGCGCTACCAGGCTGGCCGTGACTTGCGCATCGGCAGGAAGCAGCGTCTGCGAGGTGAGATCGCCCCAGGGAGCATCCTCTTCCAGTGCGAGCTTGACGATGCGTTCGACAGCGGAGTCGCTAAGAGCGCTCAACATGTGACATGCACGGGCCGGGCGACCGTGATGTGGTGGCGCTGCTGTTCCAGAGGCTCAGGGAAGTCGGTGCGGAAGTGAGCGCCGCGCGACTCACGCCGGGTAAGGGCTGCTGAAACGACCGCTTGCCCCAGCAGAAGCAGGTTGGCCGTCTCACGGCCTGCTACCGACGGATCGGAGACTGTCCAGCGTCCCAACTGCGCCTGCGCCCCCCGCAGTCCAGCTTCATCGCGGACGATTCCAGCAGCCTCCCACATCGCGGCCTGCAGCGCCTCACGCGACGGCAGAACCTCAGCGTTACGCGATGGTGTCTCCGGCAGCTCGATGGATGTTGAGAAGACGTCGCGCTCCTCCATCAGAAGCCCGGAGGCCAGGCCCTTTTCACCATCATCGAGCAGGAGCTGCGCCGCCCGCCAGGCGAAGACGATGCTCTCCAGAAGCGAATTCGAGGCAAGCCGGTTGGCTCCGTGCACGCCCGTGCAGGCGACCTCGCCTACCGCAAGGAGACCAGGAATCGAGGTGCGACCCCAGACATCCGTGCGGATGCCGCCCATCCAGTAGTGCGCCGCGGGCGCGACCGGCACGGGACGATGTGCCCAATCGAGGCCGGCGCGGCGGCAGGCCGCATCGATCGTCGGGAAACGTTGCGCAAGGAAGGCTCCGCCCAGCGCGGTCGCATCCAGCAGCACCGGCTGTCCACCCTGCGCCCGCATTTGTGCCGCAATGCCACGCGCCACGATATCGCGTGGTGCGAGTTCGGCGTCCGGGTGAATGGCCTGCATGAAGCGTGTTCCGTCAAGCGCGCGCAACACGGCGCCGTCGCCACGAACCGCCTCGGAGATAAGGAAACCACCCTCCGCGGAGAGGGCGGTCGGATGGAACTGGTAGAACTCAACGTCGGCGAGTTGTGCACCGGCCCGCAAGGCGAGCGCAACACCGTCGCCGGTGGCGACACTGGGATTCGTGGTGTAGGGAAAGAGGTGGCCGGCGCCGCCGCTGGCCAGAATGACTGCATCAGCATGCAGAACGGCTAAGTGGCCATCCTGATCCAGGATCTCGAGACCAGCAACCCGGTCATCCTTGAGGACCAGATCGACGGCAAATGTATGTTCGAGGAGGGCAACGTTCGCCTCATGGACCGCCGCCACCAAGGCCATCTCGATGGCCAGGCCCGTGGCATCGCCGCCAGCATGCAGTACCCGCGCCCGCGAGTGTGCCGCCTCACGGCCTTGGGCCAGCTCGCCGTTCTTTCGGTCGAACGCGACGCCGATCCGGATCAGATCACGGACCCGCTCTGGGCCCTCAGCACAGAGGATCTCGACGGCCTCTCGACGGCAAAGACCGGCACCGGCGCGAAGGGTGTCGTCCACATGCTCAGCGACCGTGTCTTCGGCGGTAGTGACTGCGGCGATGCCTCCCTGCGCATAGCGTGTGTTGCTCTCCGCCAGCCGGGACTTGGTCACCAACGTGACTTGGTGCGCGCGGGAGAGTTCCAGCGCGGCAACCAGCCCGGCGATGCCACTGCCAACAACGATCGTCTTCATGCTTTACCTGGTACAGCCGGCGCAGGAAGTGCACCAAGCATGCGTTCGAGGGCGACACGGGCGGGAACCGCGACGCCTTCAGGAACGCGAATCTGATTCGGACGTTCGCCTCGCTCGAGGCTCTCAAGAACCCAGGCGAGATAACCAGGATGGATCCGGTACATCGTCGAGCAAGGGCAGATCACCGGGTCGAGGCAGAAGATCGTCTTGTCTGGATGATCCTGCGCCAGGCGCTGCACAAGATTGATCTCGGTGCCGATGGCGATGGTGGCACCCGCGGGGGACGCCTCAACCGCCTTGCGGATGTAGTCGGTCGACCCGGCCTCATCGGCGGCATCCACGACCTCCATCGGGCACTCGGGATGCACGATGACACGCACTCCCGGGTGGGCGGAACGCGCAGCGGCGATCTGCCCGACCGTGAAGCGTTTGTGCACGGAGCAAAAGCCGTGCCACAGAATTACCCTGGCTTCCTGCAGAGCAGCGGCGCTGCTGCCTCCCAGGGGCAAGCGCGGATTCCACAGCGGCATTTGCTCCAGCGGGATGCCCATCGCCTTGGCCGTATTGCGTCCCAGGTGCTGGTCGGGGAAGAACAGCACCCTTTGCCCACGCTCGAAGGCCCAGCGCAGCACGGTGCTCGCGTTCGAGGAGGTACACACGATCCCACCACGCTCACCGCAGAAACCCTTCAGGGCTGCAGAGGAGTTCATGTAGGTCACCGGGATCACGGGCACGCGACCGTGGGCGTCCGGCGCCGTCCCGAGAACCTCTTCCAGCTCTTCCCAGCAGGCCGTGACGGACTCAAGATCGGCCATATCGGCCATCGAGCAGCCGGCCGCCAGGTTCGGCAGGATCACGGCCTGCTCCGCACCGGAGAGCATGTCGGCAGTCTCTGCCATGAAGTGAACGCCGCAGAATACGATCGCTTCGGCGGCTGGCCGGGTCTTCGCCGCCTGCGCCAGCTGGAAGGAGTCACCGACGAAGTCGGCGTAACGCACAACCTCGTCGCGCTGATAGAAGTGGCCCAGAACGACGACGCGATCGCCGAGTGCAAGCTTTGCAGCGCGGATGCGGAGGTCAAGCTCTTCCGGCGAGGCTTTGCGGTATTGTTCCGGCAGAATGCCCTGGCGTGGCGCGTCCGGTGCGATGATGTCTGCGGCCGAGGCGCCGGGACCGTAGGTTGACGGCAGAGCGTCGATCACCCACGGGTCGCGCGCCAGCGCCGGATCGCAGGTACTGCTGAGCGGCGTCCGCGGCTGCGCCTGACCTGTGATGTGGATCAGCGATTCAGGGGCTGTCAGGATCTCCAAGAGGGCTCCTCATCCGGATAGCAGGCCCGTGCTGCGAGGGGCTCTGCTTCGACGCTTAGCATACGCCCGTCCGACCGCACGGTTCGTCCCTCTTTCGATGATGCCAATGCCCCGCTGGACGCAGCCGCCGGGCATGAAGTGCACCGGCGACGGACATTTTCGCGCGCTTACCAGCCGCGCGTCTGCATCAGGTGCTGCTCTTCAATTGCGGCAGCCGCAAGGCCCTTCATGGCGCCGATCACCTGCTCACTGGCTTCCACGAGAATCTTCGCGTCAAGATAATGGGTGGTCGCCAGCACGATCGCCTTTGCGCGCGAAACAGCTTCGGCACGCTCTTCCGGGTTGCGCGGCTGACCCACGTCGGCCTTGGTGCAGAGCCCGATTTCGGCGTCGGTGGTGCTCCACAGATTGACGTCCAGCGGCGTTGCGCGTTCCTTCATGAAGATGCCCGAACCGACAAAGACGGTCTCAGCACCAAGCTGCATCATCAGCGAGGCGTCCGCGGGCGTAGCGATGCCGCCGGCCGAGAAGTTCGGCACAGGCAGCTTGCCCGTCTTCGCCACCATGCGGATAAGTTCGTAGGACGCTCCGTGCAGCTTTGCCGCATTGAACAGCTCCTCGTCGCCAAGCACGGTCAGCTCACGAATTTCGCGAGTGATCTGCCGCATGTGCTGCACGGCGTGGACCACGTCCCCGGTACCGGGCTCGCCCTTGGTGCGGATCATGGCAGCGCCTTCGGCAACACGACGAAGCGCTTCACCGAGATTGCGCGCGCCACACACGAACGGCGTGGTAAAGGCATGCTTGTCGATGTGGTAGGTCTCATCGGCAGGGGTGAGCACTTCGCTCTCGTCGATAAAGTCGACGCCGAGCTCCTGCAGGACCTGTGCCTCCGCGAAATGCCCGATGCGCGCCTTGGCCATCACGGGCGTCGACACGGTCGCGAGAATGTCCTTGATGAGCTTGGGGTTGGCCATGCGGGCGACGCCGCCTTCGGCCCGGATCATCGCCGGCACGCGTTCCAGCGCCATGACCGCAACGGCACCAGCCTCTTCGGCGATGCGCGCCTGCTCCACGCTCATCACATCCATGATCACGCCGCCCTTGAGCATCTCGGCCAGACCTGTTTTCAGCCGAAGGTTCGGGGCTGTGCCGTTCGATCCGGATGTGTTGCCATTGGTGCCAGTGACGGGATGCTGTGCCATGAAAGACCTCGCGTTTAGAGCCGGGTGACGAAGGCGTACACGCCGCTCGGTAAGCCAATTTTAACAGGGGAGCTCACTTCGGCTAGGAGCCGGAGCCGTGTCCACCTTTGCCATGCGCGCGCTTTCCGGGCTGGACTTGCTCCCCGGTCGAACACCCGGCTTTGAAGAGTTCCTTCTCCACAGAAGCCGCCGCGGTACACCGACGCTAGCCAGAGGCCTGCTGATCGGAGGGCAGCGACTGCAGCGAAACCTCGCGTGAGCGCCGCATCAACCACTCCTGCGCGGAGAGCGGGGGATTGGGCTGCCCGGTCTTTGGATCGGGCAGAACCCGGCGATAGATGCCGTCCGAGAACAGCAGATGAGCCTTCACGTCATCGCGAAGATAGGCTTCCAGAATCTCGAAACGCAACCTCTGCAGAGCGGCCGGGTTCACCACCGGGTACACCACCTCGCAGCGCTCGTAGAGGTTGCGCGGCATCCAGTCAGCACTGCCTGCGTAGACCTCTGCGGCATCACCATTTGCAAACCAGAAGATGCGGCTGTGTTCCAGAAAGCGGCCCACAATCGAGCGCACCCGGATGTGTTCACTCAGGCCGGGGACCCCGGGCCGCAGGGCGCACATGCCGCGCACGATCAGGTCAATCTCGACTCCGGCCGCCGAGGCTTCGTAGAGCGCATCGATCGTGCGCGCATCCAGTAGCGCATTCATCTTGGCGATGATGTGGGCCGGCCGGCTGGCGCGGGCGTGCTCCGTTTCGCGCGCGATCAGCCACAGCAGATCGGGTGCGAGCGTGATGGGCGAAACCAGCAGCGGACGATAGGCGCCCGGGTCGGCCTCCCAATCCGCCGTAAGGTACCGGAAGACATTCTGGACTGCGCCCGTAATCTCGGGACGCGCCGTTAACAGGCTGATGTCCGTGTAGAAGCGAGCCGTGACCGGGTTGTAGTTGCCCGTGCCCAGATGCGCATAGGAACGGAAGACGCCATCCGGATCGCGCCGCACGAGCAAGGCCAGCTTGCAGTGCGTTTTCTGCCCGAAAAGTCCGTGAAAGACCTGCACACCGGCGTCTTCGAGGTCGCGCGCCCAACGGATGTTCGAGGCCTCGTCGAAGCGCGCCATCAGCTCGACCACGACGGTAGTTTCCTTGGTTTGCGCCGCATCCTTCAAAGCACGAAAGATGGTTGAGTTGGCGCTGGTGCGGTACAGGGTCTGCTTCATCGAGACGATACGGTCGTCCGTCTGACCTGACTCGATGAAACGCTCAACGGTGGTGTAGGTGTCGAACGGATGGTGCAGCAGGATGTCACCGCGGCGCAGTTCATCGAAGATGTCGGCACATCCCGGGCTCATCGTGAGCGGCCTGCCGTGGAACTCAGGGAACTTCAGCTGTGGACGGTCAATCGCGCTGTACAGATCCATCAGACGGGAGAGATTAACGGGCGCCTCCGTCGGGAACACCTGCCAGCGTTCGAGCTCGAAATTGGTGCGAAGACGATCCGTAATCTCTTCAGCTGCCGAGGCGTCGATCTCCAGGCGGACGGCGTCGCCCTTGCGCCGGTTGTGCAGCTCCTCGCGAACGCTCTCCAGCAGCGATCGGCTTTCCTCGTCCTGCATGTACAGATTGCTGTTGCGGGTCACTCGGAATGCAGCGCGACTGAGCACGCGGTAGCCGCGGAACATGCCATCCGCCTGCGCCCCGATCAGGTCTTCGAGCGGCAGAAACTCGCGTCGGCCCTTGCGTTCCGGGAGGGCCAGAAACGGAGGCAGTGTGCGCGGGATGGTCACAATGCCGAGCGTGGATGCGGACCGTGCGCTGCCACGCCGCTTGGTGCGCAGCAACAGGGCCAGGCAGAGCGCCTTGTTCAGCACCCGCGGAAAAGGATGCGATGGGTCCAGCGTGACCGGCGTAAGGAGCGGGTCTACCTGATCGGCGAAGAACTGTTGCGCATAGGCGCGTTCTGAGCCGCGCAGCTGCTTCCAGCGCACCACGCGAATCTCGGCGCCATCCAACGCCGGTGCCAGCTTGTCTGTCCAGCAGGCGGCCTGCTTCTTCGCAAAGGCATGCAGCTGATGACGGAGCCGTACCAGCCGTTCGGCCGGCGTAAACCCGCCCTCATCGGCAGTCGTCGGGAGGTCGCGTCCTTCTTCCAACTGCTGCAACGATCCAGCGACACGGATCTCGACGAACTCATCCAGGTTACTTGCCGTGATGGCCAGGAACTTGACGCGTTCCAACAGCGGATTGGTCGCGTCTTCCGCCTCTTCGAGCACGCGGCCGTTGAACAGCATCCAGCTCTCGTCGCGGTGGTAGTAGCGGCCCTGCGACGGTGTCGAGGCAGTCTCAGCGACTCGTTTCTGCGACGCACGGCGCTTTGTTGCCGGTCGTTTGGAGTCTTTTGCGTCGAGCTTTGCGGTGGTTCCCTCGGCTGCCATCGTGCTTTGAGCTTAGCGCAGCCATATGAATCGGAGGTTGCCGGCCAGCTTCAGACACACAGAAAGCGTTGGACTTACGCGCCTTCGGTGACCAGGAGTGGCTCAGCCACGCGAGCGTTGGTAGCAGACGCTGCATCACCTGGATCATGGCGACGGCTCAGAACCTCAGACGCAAGGATCACCAGGGCAATCCAAAGAAGATCGGCGCCAAGAAGGTGCAGCACCTGCAGGTAGATAGGCGCCAGAGCGAGCACATCCGCCACACCCAGCACGATCTGAAGGCCGATTAGGCCGGCGAGCAGCTGCGCGCGACGCCGGGGCAAGGTGAACGCTAATGCAGCAATGCAGGCGATTGCAAGCAGTGAGGCCGCCGGATGGATCCAGCGCATGCGCACCAGCAGCGGTGACGAGGAAGACAGGTCGGCCAGCAGTGCATTGCGCAGATTGGTTGAGGGGAACAACGTGTCTGCCAGGGCGGCGATGGAGCCGGTCGCGCCTGTGAGGATCGTGAAGGCGAGAGCCGCAGCCGCCAGAGCTCTTGCTCGCGGGTGCTCTCCCCTTGCGGTACCTGGGGGCTCGGGTCTTGGGAGCTCGGGTCTTGGGAGCTCGGGTCGCGAACGCTGCCACCACCATGCCAGCGACAGCACACCCAGCAGCAGCAGGGTGTTGGTCAGGTGCACGCTTTGCACCAGCACGCGCATGTCCGAGGTATTGCGCTCGACAAAGCCGCCCAGGACCAGAACCGCGCCAAGCAGAGCCTCCGTCAGCAGCAGAACGCCAGACCAGACGGCGGCCTTGCGCACCCGGCTGCCCCTTGGCTGCGCGAGAAAGGTCCAGGCGATCAGCGCTGCGACCAGCGCCGTGCACACGCCGCTCATGGAGCGATGTGCGAACTCGATGACCGTTGCCAGTCGCGGGTGGTGCGGGAAGAAGTCGCCGTTGCAGAGGGGCCAGTGATCGCCACACCCCGCGCCGGAGCCGGTTGCCCGCACGACCGATCCCCACAGAATGACCAGCACCATCCAGCCTAAAACCGCGGCGGCGAAGGAAGGTAGACCGCGACCACTGCGAAGAAAAGCCATCAGGCGGCGCATACTCCGAGTCTACTCGCCGGAAGCGGAGCCGGAGACACGGTTGCGGTGCGGTTTACATCTGCGCCAAGGCTCGCGCGCGTTCCGTTGAGCGCTTCACAGCCTTGATCAGCGTCACACGCAAACCGCCCTCTTCCAGCTCAAGGATGCCGTCGACGGTGCAGCCGGCGGGAGTGGTCACTTCGTCCTTGAGTAACGCTGGGTGGGCACCGGTC
>CAXTFS010000083.1:0-2317 GCA_964243395.1 uncultured Acidobacteriaceae bacterium
GTATGCTCCGTGCGCGGAACGGCAACCTGAGTGTTCGTTTTGGAGAACCCATGGAGGAGGTCAACTACATCGACCAGCTACGTTTGGTGGCTGTGGATCACCCCGGAAACACCGCGGTCTACCCTGACGAAAAGTTCCTCAACGACCCACCGTTCGCGTCCGGCAAAACTGTGGTGGCCAGCTCATCAACTCACCTGCCGGTGGGCGCCTGGGACGATTACGGCCACGATGCCCTGGCGACGCTCTCTGCCCGGGATCACAAGTACCTCCGCGACTTTACCAATCTCAGCTACGCCGGCTTCGCAAACCGCCACACCTTGACCCTGGATCTTGGTCCCTGGACACCCGGAAATTCGGTCCGCCTGTTCCTCCATGGATATATCGAGTACTTCAGTGCCAGCTCCATGTACGCCGCCTGGCAGGCGGGATTGTCGCCGGAATCGCCGAGCATCGAGGCACAGATGCCGGATGGCAGCTGGAAGTTGATCGTCCCCGACATGGGCTTCCCGGCTGGCCTGCCGCGCACGATGGTGGTTAACCTCACCGGCAAGCTGCCCGCCGGTGCACACCGTATCCGGATGACGACAAATCTGCAGATCTACTGGGATCAGGTGCTCGTTGACAACGGCCCGGACGCCAGCAAAGTGGCACGCCGGACCGAGTTGCCCATGACCGCTGCGCACCTGGCCTTCCGCGGCTATCCGAAACAGATCGATGGCGAGACGCCCGGCGATCTCACCTACGATTACCAGAGCATCAGCATGACCGGGCCCTTCGGTTGGCCACGCGGCAGCTACACCCGGTATGGCGACGTGACGCCTCTGCTCACGCAGCGCGACGATCACTTTGTCATCTTCGGTACCGGCGAAGACATTGACGCCGAGTTCAGCGATACCGCCCTGCCTGCGCTGCCGGCGGGTTGGAAGCGCGACTACTTCTTCTACGCCGACGGTTTCGTCAAGGACATGGACTTCTACGAGGCTCTGCCGTTTACCGTTGCCGAAATGCCGTTCCACAAGATGTCCGGCTACCCCTACAGCGCGCACGAGCACTTCCCCTCCACCACAGACATGCTCAACTACCGTCTTGATTGGAATGACCGTGTTGAGAGCGGGAACCGCCTGCAGCGATTCCAATTCGACTACAAACCCGTGGTCTCGCTGCCGATGACAGGTCAGGACTAAACGTTTTCTGCCCAGCCCGTGTAGATTGCGGATTCCCTAGGTGTCGGAGAGGTCAAGAGGCAGGCGGCTCACGATGATAGACTTGCGGTTGGATCAGAGCGTGAGTACCGGGAACCTTTCCCCTCGCCAGCATCCAGACTTTCTTCCGCATCGCGGCGCAAAAGGCTTGCCTGACCCATGCTTATCCTGCTCGTTATCGTTCACGTGATTGTGTGCCTGTTCCTGATTGGCGTCGTTCTTCTGCAGCAGGGTAAATCGGCGGATCTGGCGGGAGCCTTCGGTGGCCAGGGATCGCAGACTGCGTTCGGCCCGCGTGGCGCAGCAAACCTGCTCACCAAGCTGACCACCTGGTCCGCGGTGCTTTTTATGCTCACCTCAATTGGCCTCACGATCATGCTCGCGCGCGCCACCGGCAGCAAGTCGGTACTTTCCGGCACGCCCGCCGGGGTCACCACGCCCGTAAAGAAGTAGGTCGGTTCCGATTCACCCAGCGCAGGCTTCGGCCTGCGCTTCGCTTTGCCCCATCCGAGGTGAGCTTTGATCCGTGAGACCTTCCCCGTCGGCCCGATCGGCTGCAATTGCACAATCCTGGGGGACGAGCACTCACACCTGGCAACGGTGGTCGACCCCGGAGCCGACATCGCGCATATTCTCGCCATAGTCGCCAAACACAACCTCGCGGTGCAGTCGATCGTCGTGACTCACGCGCACATCGACCACATCGCCGGGGCTTTGTCATTGAAAGAGGCCACGGGTGCGCCGATCGTGTACAGCGAAGCGGACCTGCCGCAACTCGCGCTGATGCCGCAGCAGGCGGACTGGCTCGGCGTTGCAGTTCCGGAGGTTCGCCCACCGGACCACTCGCCGGCCGACACCGAGGTGCTGCACACCGGCAATCTCCGCCTGCAGGTGCTGCTGACCCCGGGTCACACCGAAGGCAGCCTGTGCCTGTACCTGCCGGAGCACTCGCTCCTGCTCGCCGGCGACACCCTCTTTGCCGGGGCGATCGGGCGCACGGACTTCCCCGGCGGGCACCACGGCACGCTGATCGGGAGCATTGAAGATCGCATCTTGCCGCTACCGGATACGACGATCGTCGTACCGGGGCACGGTCCGGAGACCACGGTGGGGAT
>CAXTFS010000083.1:2417-11809 GCA_964243395.1 uncultured Acidobacteriaceae bacterium
GCCGCCCAGGCGAACTCGGCGCCATTCACGTACCTTGGCACACGCAGAACAGCCGTCCATCCGCCTTCCAGGCTGAAGCGGCTGCCGAGTGTTCCGTGTAACCGCTCGTCGAGCCGCCGCAGATTCCCACGTAGCCGTTCCACGATGGCGCTCTGCACCAATCCCCGCTGTGCCAACCAGAGTGGCAATGCAAATTGCACCGGCGCGTTGATGGAGAGAAACGTGTCGGCGATGATCTCGATCCGTGACAACGCGGCCTCAACCAGAGCTGCCGGCCCGGTACAGGCGATCCAGGAGAGCTTCATCTGCGGCAGAGCGCAGACCTTGCTTAGGCCGCTCAGCACGAAGCACAGGCATTCGCTCTCTTCCGTGGCAAAGCTGACCGCCGCGTTCGGCTCCAGGCTGTAATCCAGAAACACCTCGTCGACAATCAGCGCCAAGCCGTGTTCTGCACACAGGGCGCGCAGTGCGGTCCGCTCCTCTCCAGAAACAAAGTTGCCGGTCGGGTTGTTCGGGTGCACCACCACAACGGCGCGCGTTCGCTCATGGATCGCCGCTCGGAGCGCCTCGAAGTCGACGCTCCAACCGCCGGCATGGCCCGCGCTGACGCCGGGGTCATACACCAGCGGGTACTCGCGCACGATCACATCGTCAAGCTGGGCCAGCAGGTCAAACAAGGGATAGCTCGGCCGCGCAATGAGCACGGCGTCGCCCGGATCGCACAGCAGGCGAAACAGGTAGCTGTAGGCCTCACTCGTGCTCGTCGTCAGGCAAACGTGCTCGGCAGGGAGCGTTGCATCGTGCTCCAGGTAGTACGCCATCACCGCCTCACGAGCGGAGCGCATGCCGAGCGGATCAGGCGTGTAGTGCAGAGCCCGGGGGTCGGCCAGGGGCGCCAGCACGGCCGCACTCGGCAGCCCGAGGCCGCATGCCGTCGGGTTCGCCACGGTCAGGTCGAGGAGATCCGGCTGGGTGGCTCGTGCCGCGCGCACAGCCGCCGCCCAGGCGTTCTCCCCGGGCTCCCATCCTGTGCGCTGCGAAAACTGCATCGAGCACTAGCATACGTACCCAGACGGAGCCTACGTGCGTACGCGGCCGGTCTTGGCCTCCACATCGCTCCGCGATTGCGGCTTTACGATAGAGCCATGACGAGCAACGCCCCCGCGAAGATCAGCGCAGTTCTCTTCGATTACGGCCTGGTGCTGACGGGTCCACCGGATCCCGCAGCCTGGGAGCGCATGCGATCGCTCTTTGGCGTCGAGGAGCCCGCGTTTCATGCAGCCTACTGGCAACACCGGCCGGATTACGACCGGGGCACGCTCTCCGGGGTACGCTTCTGGCAGGCGGTTGGCACGGATCTGGGTCACACCCCCTCCAGCTCCGACATCGCGGCGCTAATCGAAGCGGACAATGATCTCTGGACGCAGCCGAACCAGCCCATGATCGACTGGGCCGCCCACCTGCAGGCCAACGGCGTACGCACCGGCATCCTGTCCAATCTTGGAGACGAGATGGAAACCGGGGTGCTGGCACGCTGCGGCTGGCTGGCAGACTTCGACCACCACACCTTCTCCCATCGCCTGAACACCATCAAGCCCGATCCGGCAATCTACCGGCACGCCGCCGGGGGTTTAGAAGTGCCGCTGGAACGGGTACTCTTCATCGACGATCGCGAAGACAATATCGCGGGCGCACGAGCGGTGGGCATGCAGGCCATTCAGTACACGGAGTATCCAGCATTCCTCGGCGCGATGCAGGCGGCAGGCTTCGGCGACCTGCTAGCGCCGGTACGCTCGTCCTAGGGCCTTGGTCAGCGCTCCGCGTCCCGCTGCACACGCCCGGCGCCGACCGGAACCTGGCTAACAATTTCAATGCCAAAGCCTTGTAGGGCAGGCACATGCGTAGGATAGTTCGTCAACAACCTGATGCGGCTGATGCCCAGATCGGAAAGGATCTGGCCGCCAAGACCAACCTCGCGCAGGATGCGCTGTTCGGGGTCCGTACCGCGTTCTCTGGGCTCGCCGCTGCGATGAAAGACCATGCGCTTGGGGTCGGTGGAGCGGTCGAGTCCAAAGCCGCGCTGCGTGTGGTGCAGGTAGATCAACGCACCCTGACCCGCCGCCGCAATGGCCTCCAGCGAGGCCTCAATGATAGCGTGGCAATCGCAGGCCTTGGAGCCGAAGATCGCCCCGCCCAGGCAGTGGGTCTGCATGCGAACCAGCACCGGCTCACCTGCCCTGTCTGCAGCGGCCAGATCTCCCAAAACAAGCGCAACATGCGACTGCCCGCCCTCAATCTCGCTTTCGTACCCGACGGTGCGGAACTCCCCATGCGCCGTCGGCAGCAGGCCCTCCGCGACTCGCTGCACATAGCGATCGTGTTGCATGCGGTAGCGGATCAGGTCCGCTGTGGTCACCATCTTCAGCGCATGCTCATTGCAGAAGGCGAGCAGGTCCGGCACGCGCGCCATGCTGCCATCCCTGTTCATAATTTCGCAGATGACGCCGGCCGGGATCAGACCCGCAATCCTTGCCAGATCCACTGAGGCCTCGGTTTGTCCCGCACGCACCAGCACGCCACCCTTGCGTGCCCTCAGCGGAAACATGTGTCCAGGCCGGGCGAGATCATTCGGCGTCGATCCTGGCCTGATCGCGACCTGGATCGTGTGCGCACGATCGGCGGCGGAGATGCCCGTCGTCACACCCTCGCGTGCCTCGATCGACTCCGTGAAGGCCGTACCGAAACGCGAGCTGTTGCGCTGCACCATGGGCGAAAGCCGCAGGAAATCCGCGCGTTCCTCAGTTAACGTCAGGCAGATCAGGCCACGCCCATGGATCGCCATGAAGTTGATGGCTTCCGGCGTGCAAAACTCCGCCGCCACCATCAAATCACCCTCGTTTTCGCGGTCCTCGTCGTCCACGACCACGATCAAGCGCCCAGCCTGCAGCTCTTCCACAGCCTCTTCGATCGTCGCAAAGCCGTTCGGTCTCTCCGCCATACCTTCAGAATACCGCTCGGCGGCGCCTGCCACTGCGCCCGACAACGTCGGGCTACTTCGCGCAGAGGCCATACAAAAGTAAAAGGCGAGCGCACAGTGCGCCCGCCTCCCGGTGCCCGGAGCAACGAACTAAAGGGTGGATTCGATCTCGAAGCCCCAGGCCTCAAGCAAGGCTTCAGGGATGTACTTCGAGTTCTTGTTGCGGCGAGCCCACTCCCGCAGCCGCGTCGACCGGACGTACTGATCCGGGGTCAGCTTGTATTCCTTCACGATCTGTTCGAACGACGTAATGGTGGGAACCACCGGTCCGATTGGCTCGGGCTTGCCCCAGTTTGGATTTCCACGGCGCTTGGCCATCCACAGCTCCTCTCGTGCGCACACCACGACCACATGGGCCGCGCGGCGCAACACTCTATCTTACCGTGTTACAGCCTGGTGAACCAAGCCTTTGCACTCACCATCCGCGCTCACAAGGACCGCTGATGCGTCCCGGACGAATCTCGTTTCCGATCGACTTCATCCGCAGATCTATGTGCTTTGCACGCGATATCAACGACTTACATGGGGAGGGGCGACGAGGACGCATCCCAGCGGGTCCGGCGAGCGTCATTTGTTAGTCAGCCCCGCCAACTACGGCAACCACTTACCCTGAACCAAAAGAGGCCACCTTGAGTTCCTGTTCTGAAGTCCTCGACATCGATCTGAACGATCCCGAAGAAACCACCGCAGAACAACGCGAAGTGGAGATGGGCGTGACCCGTCGCCAGTTCCTTGCGGCCTCGGGTGTGCTCTCGGCTGGCCTGGCGGCTGGCCTTGCCCCCTCTGCGGCGGCGCAAGCAACTGGCGCGCAGCAGATGGTGCCGATCAGCCTTTCGATCAACAAGCAGAAGCGTCAACTCACCGTGGACACCCGCACCTCGTTGCTCGATCTGCTGCGGGAGACCCTCGATCTGACCGGGAGCAAGAAGGGCTGCGATCATGGCCAGTGTGGTGCCTGCACCGTGCTGCTGGACGGCCGCCGCGTTAACTCCTGCCTGACCTTGGCCGTGGCCGCGCAGGGATACGAGATCACCACCATCGAAGGCCTTGGCCAGCCCGATCACCTCCATCCCGTGCAGGCGGCCTTCCTGGAGCATGATGGCTATCAGTGCGGCTACTGCACCCCAGGCCAGATCTGCTCCGCGGTCGCGCTGCTCGACGAGAGCAGCAAGGGTGAACTGTCCCAGGTCAGCTTCGAGACGGGTCGGACCTCCAAGCCAGCACTTTCCGACGAAGAGATCCGTGAGCGCATGAGCGGCAACATCTGTCGCTGTGGTGCTTACCCCAACATCGTGGCAGCCGTGCGAGCGCTGGCCACCAACGGAGGTGCGGCTTGAACCCGTTCAGCTATACCCGGGCTGACGCCCCAGAAGCCGCGATCCATGCCGGCGCCATGCATGGTGCAAAGTTCCTCGGCGGCGGCACCAACCTCGTCGATTTGATGAAGGACGGGGTCGAGTTCCCCACCGCCCTGGTGGACGTCAACCACATCGGCCTGGACAAGGTGCAGGCCAGTGCCACCGGTGCGAGCATCGGTGCCTCGGCACGTAACTCTGACCTGGCCAATCACCCCGACATCGTCGCGAATTACCCGCTGCTCTCGTTTGCGCTCCTGTCCGGTGCCAGCCCCCAGCTGCGTAATCTTGCTACAACGGCCGGCAATCTCATGCAGCGGACTCGCTGCTACTACTTCACCGACACCGCGTTCCCGTCCTGCAACAAGCGGAAGGCTGGCAGCGGTTGCGGCGCACTCGTAGGCTTTAATCGTATTCATGCGGTACTCGGGCAGACTGATGACGGCGCCACCTCGCCGCACAGCTGCATCGCAACCAACCCGTCGGACATGTGCGTGGCGCTGTATTCCCTCGACGCCAAAGTCGAGCTGCAAGGACCCAAGGGCAAGCGTACGTTGCCCGTCACGGAGTTCCACCGGCTGCCCGGTAAGGATCCTGCGCTGGACACCAATCTGCGTCCTGACGAGTTGATCGTCGGGGTCACGCTGCCGCCATCGAGGTTTTCCAAGAACTCCTGGTACCTCAAGGCGCGTGATCGCCAGTCCTACGCGTTTGCGCTGGTTTCGGTAGCGGCCGGCCTGGAGATGGACGGCGACGTGATCAAGTCAGCGGGTCTAACTCTCGGCGGCGTCGCGCACAAGCCCTGGCGCTCGCCCGAGGCGGAACACGCCCTCGCCGGTAAGCCTGCCACGCCCGAGACCTTCCGTAGGGCGGCAGACCTCGCCCTGGCCGGCGCCAAGGGATACAAGGACAATGGTTTCAAGATTGAGCTCGCCAAACAGTGCGTCGTCCGCGCCCTCACCCAGGCCAGCAAAGGAGCGCAGGCGTAATGCAGAGTTCTGAAACACAACAACCCTCCAAGTTGCCGCAACCCAATCATCGTTACGACGGCGTCGCCAAAGTGACCGGTACAGCCAAGTACGCTGCAGAGTTCACGGAGCCGTTCCCCGTCAAGGACCTGCTCTATGCCTACCTGGTGCAGTCAACCATTCCGAGTGGCAAGATCACAGCGATCGATCAGCGGGTAGCGGAGCGCGCCCCCGGCGTAGTTGCTGTTCTCACGCCGTTTAATGCGCCCAAACTTCCGGTCGGCAAGCCGAACCCGCCCGCCAAGCGCGCTCTCACCGTGCTGCAGGATGCCGATGTTGATTACAACGGCCAACCGATCGCTGTCGTCGTCGCGAAGTCCTTGAACGAGGCCATGCGCGCGGCGGGGTTGCTCAATATCCAGTACGCGCCGACCCCGGCCAAGCTCGACTTTATGGGACGCCTGAACGAGGCGCGTCCCCCGAAGCAAAGTAGCCGCGACCCGAATGAGAAGAAGCGTGGCGACGTCACGCAGGCGCTCGCCGGGGCCCAGGTCAAGATCGAAAACACCTACATCACCCCGATACAGAACCACAATCCCATGGAGCCGCACGCGACCATCGCTTGGTGGAATGGCGAAAAACTGAGTGTTTACGATGCGACCCAGTACATCACTGGCGACAAGATGTCGCTTGCCCGCATCCTCAACATCGCGCTGGATGATGTTCATGTGATGAGTCCATACGTCGGCGGTGGATTTGGCTCGAAAGGGTCCACCTGGTCGCACGTTGTGCTCGCGGCCATGGCGTCGAAGGTCGTCGGTAAACCCGTGAAGTTGGTACTTGGCCGGGAGCAGATGTTCGGTCCGGTGGGTGCTCGTCCGATCACCGTCAATATGATCAAGATCGCCGCGAACCCCGACGGCCTGATCACCGGTATCCAGCATGACGCCATCATTCACACGTCAACGCTGGAGGACTTCATTGAGGAGTCCATCGGGCCGAGCCGCATGCTCTACCAGAGCGGCTCCAACGAGACCAGTCTCAAGCTTGTGGAGATGAGCTACGGTGTGCCGACCTTTATGCGCGCTCCGGGTGAATCAACCGGTACGGCTGTCCTGGAAATTGCGATGGACGAGCTTGCCGAGAAGCTCAAGATGGACCCTGTCCAGCTGCGGGTGGTCAACTACGCCGAGAAGGACCTCAGCCAGGATCGTCCCTGGAGCTCCAAACACCTCAAGGACTGCTACACCCAGGCCGCCGAGCGCTTCGGCTGGTCCAAACGCAATGCCACACCAGGCCAGACTACCGAGGGGAATCAGCTCATCGGTTACGGCATGGCGACGGCAACCTACCCGGCGAACCGCTCCTCCGCTAACGCCGTGGTTCGCTTCCTTCCCAGTGGCCGAGCGTTCGTGGGCTCCGGTACGCAGGAGCTAGGCACGGGCAGCTACACGATTATGCAGCAGATCGCGGCCTCGAGCCTCGGCGTGGATCTCTCGCTGATCGACGTGAAGCTGGGGGATTCCACGCTACCCAAGGCTCCGGTCTCCGGCGGCTCACAGTCCGCCGCGTCCTACGGCCCAGCCATCATCGAGGCCTGCCGTCAGGCCAAGCTTAAAGCTGCAGACCTTGCGATCGGTGACGCCCAGTCGCCGGTTCATGGAGCCTTGCCGGAAGACGTCTCGGTGAACAACGGACGTGTCTTTCTCAGCAAGACTCCCTCCACGGGTGAAGCGCTCACGGCGCTCATCGCCCGTAACGGCGGCAAACCCATCGAGGCCACAGGCTCCGCCGAGCCGGGCGAAGACCGCACCTCCATGACGCAGGCATCCTTCGGCGCCGTTTTTGCCGAGGTCGCGGTCGACAAGGACACACACATGGTTCAGGTGCGCCGCGTCGTAGCGACCTATGACGTCGGCACGCTGCTCAACGACAAGACCGGCATAAACCAGCTGATGGGTGGCATCACCTGGGGCATCGGATTTGCCCTGCACGAAGAAACGCACATGGATCCCAACACAGGCCGTACCGTAAATGAGAGCCTTGCCGAATACCACGTGCCCGTGAACCGCGATGTGCCAACAATGGACATCACGGTGCTCAACATCCCGGACCTGAAGTTCAGCCCGATGGGCGCGCGCGGCATCGGCGAGATCGGCAACACGGGCACGATGGCCGCAGTGGCCAACGCGGTCTACAACGCCACGGGCAAGCGCATCCGGCACTATCCCATCACGCCGGATAAGCTGATGAGCGCCTAACCTCTTCACTCACGCAGCGCCGGTCTACTCGGAAGTGGCAGCGTCAACAGCGCTGCCACTCGCCCTTTCTGAAGCCAGCCAACGACGCAGACACACGAAGATTATGCGAAGATAACCGAGGCCATGCCCCCTGTCGCCACGGATCTTGCCGAGCTGCTGCACCGCACCTTCGGGCATCGTGCGTTTCGTGCGCATCAACAGCCGGTGTGTGAAGCTTCGGCGTCCGGCCGCGATGTCCTGCTCGTCATGCCGACGGGTGCGGGCAAGAGCCTTTGCTACCAGCTGCCGGCACTGGCCCGCGGTGGCACAGGCCTTGTGATCTCCCCGCTGATCGCGCTGATGGACGATCAGGCGGCCAAGCTGACGCAACTCGGACTCAACGTGGCCCGGATCCACTCCGGGCTTAGCCGCGAGGCCGCCCGCCAGGCCTGCCGCGACTACCTCGATCGCAAGCTCGACTTCCTCTTTATCGCTCCCGAACGTCTTCGTGTTCCCGGCTTTCCGGAGATGCTCGCCAGGCAGAAACCTGCGCTGATCGCGATCGACGAGGCCCACTGCATCTCGCAGTGGGGACACGATTTTCGCCCTGACTACCGCACCCTCGCGCAGCACCTTGCCCTGCTGCGACCCACGCCGGTGATCGCGCTCACAGCGACCGCCACCCCCACCGTCCAGCAAGACATCCTGCGGGCGCTCAACCTACAGAATCCAGCGGTCTTCATCACCGGGTTTCGCCGCGAAAATCTCCACATTGAGGTCACGGAGCTCTCCAAGCCACAACGCACAGCGTTCATCACCAAACTGCTGAAGGAGGATGCAGCGCGTCCCGCCATCGTCTATGCGTCCTCTCGAAAGACTGCGGAAGAACTCGCGACGGCGCTCGGATCGCACTTCCCGTCGGCGGTCTACCATGCGGGTCTCGACCCCGCCACGCGTGAACGGGTGCAGACCGCCTTCCTGACCGGTAAGCTCGAGGTCATCGTTGCCACCGTGGCCTTCGGAATGGGTATCGATAAGGCGGACGTTCGCACCGTGGTTCACTCCGCCCTGCCCGGGTCGGTGGAGGCGTATTACCAGGAAATCGGCCGCGCTGGCCGCGATGGGAAAGCTTCGCGCACCGTGCTCTTACACGGGTTTGCCGACCGCCGCACACAGGAGTTCCTGCTGGAGCGCAACTACCCCGCGGTGAATGACATAGAGCGCGTCGAGAATGCTCTGGGTGAGGACTTTGTCACGGTCGAAAGTCTGCAGCGAACACTCAGCATGGACCGCGAAACCGTGGAGCGCTGTGTGGACAAGCTTCTCGGCGGAGGCGCCGCGACCGCCAACATCGAAGGCGCGCTGCGACGCAACGGCGAGGTGCACTGGCAGCGCGATTACGACCTGCAGGTCCGGCACCGCCGCTCTCAGATCGACCGTATGGTGGCCTTCGCCGAAGGCACGACCTGCCGCATGACGGCGCTTATCCGCCATTTTGGCGACACCACGGATCGGGGCGCTCCGTGTGGCCACTGCGACGTCTGCCGGCCCGAGGGCGCGGCTGGTTCCCCCGCCCATCAGCCTACCGCGGGTGAGGCCCGCGATCTGCGAGCCCTTCTGGCTGCCCTAGAGAAGAGCGGCCGTTCCGCAGGAAAACTATTCACCGATCTCAAGTGGTCGGATCGCAAGCAGTTTGATGGCTTTGTCGACGCACTGGCACGTGCCGGCCTGCTCCATGTCTCCACCGACACCTTTCGTGGGGAGGACGGTCGGTACATCAGCTACCGCAAGC
>CAXTFS010000084.1:0-11775 GCA_964243395.1 uncultured Acidobacteriaceae bacterium
GGAAAGGGCCGCATGACGATACGCAACTTTCTGGCTGTTGTGCCCAGAGCCATGCGCGTCACGGCATGTGTCGTGGCCGTGTCATCGGTCACTGCCGGTTTGATTGGCGGTGCGCTGGCGGATGAGCAGAAGAACCTTCTGGGCCCGATGGGACTCTACTGGACGGCTGCTCTTGTGTTGGGAGCGCTGTCTGCCTGCTGGTTGCTCGCGACTGGTTTCGTCTTTGCGGACGCTCGTCGACGGGGGATGCGCGCGACACTGTGGACCGTCATGGTCATCCTTTTTCCACACCTTCTAGGCTTTTTGTTGTACTTCGTGCTGCGGTCGCCAATCTCGTTGACCTGTGCCAAATGCGGGAACGCCGTCTCGACCAAACAGAACTTCTGCGATCGCTGCGGTGCGCCCCGGTCTCACGCATCCACTGCCGACTCAGATCTCTCCCACGAAAGCGCAAAGGATGTGCCCCAATGACCTCAGCGAAGTCTTCTTTTCACGACGGCATCGCCACACGCTGGGCCGCACTCATCGCCGGCCTCGCTTATGTTTCCAACCCGGTTGCTTACGCCGAGTTTTACGCTTATCCCAAGCTCGTGGTTGCGCACAATGTCGGTGCGACAATTGCGAACATCAACGCTCACGAAACGATGTTTGCCGGGATGATCGCATGTTACCTCGTCAACTTCATCTTCTGTGACATCGTCATGGCTTGGGCTCTCTACTCGCTTCTGGCGCCTGTCAACCGAGCACTTTCCATGCTGGCGGCATGGTTTCAGCTAGTCTACGCGGCCATGGGTCTCGTAGCGGTGTACAACCTCGTCAGCGTCCTGCACCTGCTGCGCATACCGGAGTACCAGGAGGTATTTGGCCCCACGCAGTTGCAGGCGCAGGTTTTGCTGCACCTCCGCGCCTTCCATCAGCAGTTCGACTTTGCCCTGGTTTTGTTTGGCGTTCATCTCATCCTGACAGGGGGTCTCGTCGCAGCCTCTCGCTACATCCCTAAAATCCTCGGAATCATTTTGGCCATTACCGGCTGCGGCTACATCCTCAACACCCTGGGCCCTTACTTCTGGCCGTCAGGAGACTTCAGCTGGACGTTTATGACCTTCTTTGGAGAGATAGTGTTCATGATTTGGCTCCTGCTCCGGGGCTGGAAGATTCGAGAAGCCGCCGACGTTCCACTCGTCCAAGAGCCGGCTATTGCGTGATGGGGAGGCAACCAACCCAAGAGGGTTCGGACAAGTCCTGGTTAGTCGCACAGGCGGAAGTTGCCGTCTCAGATGGGATTCAAGGTGCAGCCGGCCGCTGACTGGCGTGTACCGCGTTTATGAGGATCTATGCTGCCCCACGTTCGATGAGTGAATCGTCCTGTTATCGCTAGTTGAGACTCAACTGCCGACTTGACCGTCACCGGGATTAGCCCCTGCTCCCAAGTACGCCATCTGAATCTTCAACATCACTTCATCAGTGACTTAGCAGCGTCTGGTCATGCACAAACTGCTGGTACTAAGATCGAGTCTTCCGCGGAAGGTATTCGCAGCTCATCTGCACATAGCCTTCCCTCGCCGTCTTCCTGCCGCGCTCCCGATACAGGGCCTCGTCCCTGGGCTGCCACGTGTCTAACCCGTCGACATAACGATTGAACATGCAAAACGCCGCTGCGATGAGGACGGTGTCATGGATCTCAAGATCGGTGGCGCCCTCCGACCGTGCTGTCTCCACATCAACCGTAGTGACATGCTTTCCGGCCTTTTGCACTTTGGCTGCGATAACCAGCAGCGCTTTGAGCTTGTTGGAGATCTCCGCTGAACGGAAGTTCACCTTAACGCTTTCTACAAGCTCATAATTGTCGTTCAGGCAAGCCGCTGCAATCGAACCGTGTACGGTTTGGCAGAAGTAGCAGTCGTTCAGGTACGAGACGTAGGTCGCGATCAGCTCGCGATCCCCTTGCGGCAGCGAGCTTGGCGCGTGTAAGAGGGCCTCAGCCAGATCATTCAGCGGCTTCGCTGTTTCCGGACGAAAGGCCATGGCACTGCGGATACCCTGCAGGCCTGCAGGCAGATCAATGTGCGGCATTGCAAATCTCCTTGGACGTAGAGCAGCATACCGCCATTCCCAAGTGAGGAATAGTTGGAAGCAAAGTTCCATCCTTTGATGGATGACAAGGCGGTTTACCGCTCCGTAGGATGTGCTCCGGCTTACAAACAACAAAGAATCCCATGCCCAAACACATTGAGCACGGGTGTTCAGCGTTTGTGCCGTTGGAGCTACTCTTGAACCGCGCTTTTCTGCTTGCTGCCCTGCTGTTCGTCGCACTTGTCAACACACCCGTGTTCTCTCAATTGCCATCAGGTTCCATCGGTGGAAGCGCGACGGATCCGAGTGGCCGAAGCGTGCTAGATGTGCACGTCACCGCCACTGACGAGCGGCAGGGCGACACTCGCGATGCACACACCAATGCGCAAGGCGTCTTTGTTCTTTCGGACGTTCCGCCAGGCAGCTATGCGCTGGATCTCTCTGCGCCCGGCTTCGCCACGGTGCATTACGTTCACGTGCAGGTAGAACCGGGCAAATCTGTCACCCTGCGGACCACCTTCCAGATCGCCGCACAGACCAGCGTGGTCGAGGTCAGCAGCAACACACAGCAGCAGGTAGATCTCACGCAGTCCATGCTGCAGGGCCAGATCACCGCTACCACCATCCAGAGCATCCCGCTCAATGGGCGCAACTTTCTCGAGCTCGCCTTTCTGCTTCCGGGCAATCGGCCCGCACCTAACTTCGATCCCACCAAGACAAACACTGTCGAGATCAGCTCAGCCGGCGGGTTCGGTCGTGGCGGCAACATCCTCATCGACGGCGCCGATAATAATGATGAGGTGGTCGGCGGCACACTTTCAAACTTCCCCGAAGATTCCGTCGCGGAGTTCCAGATCGCCACCGCGCGCTTTACTGCCGAGGTCGGCCGCTCTGGTAACAGCATCATCAACGTCGTCACACGGTCCGGTGCCAACCAAGTCCACGGGTCGGCCTTTGTCTTCGAGCGCAACCGCCACCTGCAGGGTCTGCCCGCCACCTTCGACCGCTCCCAGCCTGTGCCTCGCTTCGATCGTGAACAGATGGGTGGTTCCATTGGTGGACCGTTCCGCAAGGAGAAAGCCTTCGGCTTCTCCTCGTTCGAGTTCCGCGATCAAAACGCTGCCCTGCAGACCGGCACCCGCGTTTTCTCCACCACACCCTATGGCGCTACACCCTTCTATGGTCACATCATCAATACCGCAGCGTCCGCGCCCTTGCGCGACCTGCTGCTCTCCAACCGCGTCGACATCAACGCCAATAAAGACAACCTCTTCACCCTGCGCTACAGCTTCAATCGCTCTACGGACACGTCGCAGGCCAGCGCCGCGCAGTCTACACCGCTCTCCACAGCAGCCGAGCGGCAAAACGCGCTCAATCGCTTCCACTCCGCGGTTGGCACATGGACACGCATCTTCGGCACGTCCCGCACCAACGACCTGTCGTTTCATTACGACAATTTCTTCAACAACATCCCGCCTTACCCGCAGAACGCCTCCGCAACGAACCCGCAGCTCGGTCTGACAAATGAACTACTCTTCCCTGATCTCGCCGACGGGGCCAACTACAATCTGCCGCAGGCGACGCGCATGAATCGGTATCAACTCCGCGACGCCTTCACCACTGTCCTCGGCACACACACCCTGCATGCCGGTGCAGAGTTTCAGCACTACAACGTCGACGGTCTGATCAACGTCTTCAGCACGGGCTCGGTGATCCTCGTCTCAGATTTTGCTTTCCAGGACCTTAACGGCGACGGTGTGGTCAACGATCTCGACATTCCCGTGGCCGTGGGCATACACAGCACCGCCCCCGTCACCCCCGTGCCCATTCCGTTCATCACGAACAACTACACCGGCCTATATGTGCAGGACGACTGGCGCGTGACGCATCGCCTCACGCTTAACCTCGGTCTTCGCTGGGAGTACGACTCTGACGCCACGGGACAGAGCGCCGCCCATCAGCCCTGCCCATCGCTCACCGCACTTCCAATGCAGCCATGCACCTGGATGGCGAACGCTCTGCCCCTGCACAAGAACCCAGACTCGAAAGACTTTGGCCCGCGCCTTGGCTTCGTTTTCGATCCCATCGGTCGTGGCACCACCGTGGTACGCGGCGGTTACGGCATCTACTACGACCGTATTGTGCTTGAAGCCGGCTCGAAGGAACTCGTCCAAAACGACCGCGCCTTGACGATCACACAGTATGGCGGGTCCAGCTGCATCATCCCCGGCGTGCCCGCGCCCGCATCGCTGGGCAACTGCTTCGCTCCCGGCGCGCAGTTCGCACCCGGAAGCCCGACGCTCAACACTGCTTTCAGTGGACCGCACCAGACCGGCGGTGTTGGGATTGTGGCACTCGGGCCGGACTCGCACCATCCGCTATTCCAGCAGTTCTCCTTCGGCGTGCAGCAGCAGCTCCATAGCGACTGGCTCTTCAGCGCGGACGGCCTCCACGTCTTCGGCGAGCGCGAACTGATCGGCCATCTGCTCCGCTCCACCACCTCGACTTCGCCTTACGTGCAGTGCCCTGGTGACAACCAACTCTGCCTCATCAGCGACCCGCTCACCGGCATTACGGACAGCGTCACCGAGCTCGACTCTTCCGCCAAGAGCTGGTACGACGGCCTCCTTGTCAGCGCGGGTCGACGGTCCGGACACATCGGCCGCCTCCCGTACAACTTCAATCTCAGCTACACGCTTTCGAAGACCTTCGACTATTCCGACGATGATCAGCTTGAAAACGGCAACGCCGACGAGCAGGTAAATCTTGTGGAAGGTACCGCTGGTCTGCGTAAAGAAAAGGGCTACGCGCTTACCGATGAACGCCATCGCATCACACTCTATGGGGAGGCCAGCCTGCCCTACGGCTTCAGCCTCGCACCGCTTTACACCTTCGGCTCCGGCGTTCCCGCAGATACCTTTCTGCCCGGCACGGCGAACATCGGAGGGTCCTCCGGCTCACGACTTCCCTTGCTGCCGCGCAACGCGCTTGCCCGCGAGATCAAGAACAGCGACCAACTCAACGCAGTGATCGATCAGTGGAACGCGCTGCCGGCCTGCCCCGGAGCGTACCCGTGCAACGCCGGCGGTCCGATCGCCCACGTCCCCGGTGGAATCAACTTCTTCAGCCCGTTCAGCTCCCTCGACCTGCGTCTTCGCAAAGACATCCATCTCTACGAGCATGCAACGCTGTCTCTGCTCGGTGAAGGTTTCAACTTGTTCAATCAGGTGAACATTCGCGGTAGCAACAACGCCAACTTCGCCGGCCGCAACATCTCCATTTCCCCCCTCGCGGCGAGCGCTCCCGTGCAGACCAACTTCTACCAGGCCGTCACCACTGCCGGTGGATTTTTTGGCTCGGGCGGTCCCCGCACCTTTCAGTTTGCCGCTCGCCTGGAGTTTTGACCGATGCCGGTCAAGCGAACCGCGGCAGGCCCAACACTTTATGGACCTATCCCTCTTGAAGACACAGATCCCGATCATCGAAGAGGCCGAGGCCTCGCCTGAAGTCCGTGTACTCTACGCGGAGTTCCGCGAACGTTTCGGGCGGCCGCACGTCCCCAGCATCCTCAAATGCTTCGCCACGCACCCACAGCTGCTCGAACACATGATGGGCCTCGCCCAATCCATGCTCTTCAGCGAAGGTGCACTGGGCCGGTGCAACAAGGAACTGATCGCAACCTTCCTCTCCGCAAGCAATCAGTGCGCCTACTGTGCCGACAGTCACGGCGCCTCTTTGTTGCAGCAAGGCGGATCAACTGACCTGCTTCAGGCCGCCATGGCCTGCAATCTCGCATCATCCACTCTCGAGCCATCGCAGCAGGCTCTTCTGCGCTTTGTCGGAAGCATTAACGACCACGCCGGCCGTGTCGATCCCAACGACATCGCCGAGCTCCGAGACGTTGGCTGGAGCGATCTGCAGATCGCCGAAGCCGTTCACCTCGCTGCTCTCTTCGCGTGCTTCAATCGCGTCGTCAGCGCCTTTGGTGTACCCTCGCAGCAGCTGCTGCCCACCTCGCCCCTCACATCTCAGGCCACGGCAGGCGCCCGATGAACAAGCCGCTGTCAGACGCTGCCGCGCACCACGAGGCCACCCTTACCTACCCCGGCTGGTCGGTCTTGGCCGCGGCCTTCGTCGGCGTCATGGTGAGCTTCGCGCCCATCGTCCCCTATACCTTCAGCCTATTCCTCGATCCTCTCCACAACGCGTTCGGCTGGCAACGGCAGTCCATCGGTGGCGCCTTTGCGCTCGCCGCCATCACTGTCGCCCTTGTCTCGCCGCTGATCGGTTTGCTGCTGGACCGCTTTCCCCCGCGCCGCATCATCCTGCCTGCCATCCTCGTCTTCTCCGCCGCGCTCGCATCGCTTGCCCATCTCGGCCCCGACATCCGCAGGTTCTATCTGACGTTCTTCGTGATGGGCCTGGTCGCCAACGGCACAGCGCAGTTCGCCTACACGCGCACCCTCTTCACCTGGTTCAGCAGGCATCGTGGCCTCGCGCTCGCACTTCTGCTCACCGGCAGCGGCGTCGGCGCCATCGCCCTTCCGCCCGCCACGCAGTGGTTGATCACCCATCACGGCTGGCGCAGTGGCTATCTCTTCCTCGGCGCGATCGCGCTCCTGGGTCTTCCCCTTACTGCCCTGCTCGTTCGCAACCGCACCGCCACACACCACGCATTCATAGCGGAGGCCACCGCCGGCGTAAGTGTCGGCGCAGCCTTACGCAGCCTGCCCTTCTGGGTTCTCGCCACCATCATCATGCTCTCGGCCTTCAGCGAGAACGGCCTCGTCACCAACATGGCTGCCATGCTGCACGATCATGGCGTCACCCTCGCCACAGCGGCGCTCGCGCTCTCCGTCCGGGGCGGCGCCGGCATTCTTGGCCGGCTCGGCACCGGCTATCTCATCGATCGTCTACCCGCCCAACGCATACAGACCCTTATACTTCTGCTCGCTGCGGCAGGCACGTTCGTGCTGGCCTTCGCGGGCACCTCCACCACCGCTCTGCTCGGCGCGGCTATGCTCGGCGCTGGCCTCGGCAGTGAGGCCGACATCGCCCCCTATCTGCTCGCTCGCTACTTCGGGCGCAAACATTTCTCCGTGCTGTATGGCCTCACCTGGACCGCCTACGCCATCGGCGGTGCCACCGGCCCACTCGTCATCGGTAACCTGTATGACCGGCATGGCACGTACGAGCCGCACTACATCGTCGGCCTCGCCGCAGTCGCGCTTCTGGCGGTGTTTGTCAGCCTCCTTCTGCGGAATAACACCGCTCCCAACGTCGTCTCGCATGAGCTACCGTCAAACCCACCCCTTACGCTGGAGAAAGATCATGCCCCATATCGCCCTACCTGACAACATGCCCGGCATCACCGCCGGCTTTGCCTTCCGCCCCGATACCGCCAAGCCCATGCGCGAGCTGGCGCATATCCTGCTGCACACCTCAGGGCACGACGGCTTCAGCTCACGCGACCGCGAGCTGATCGCGACCTTTGTCTCTTCGCGCAACACTTGCTACTTCTGCACCACTAGCCACGGCGCAGCAGCCACCCATCTTCATGGCGGTGACGAGAGCCTGGTCGAGCAGGTGATACGCGACTACCGCAGCGCTCCCGTTTCAGACAAACTCAAAGCGCTTCTCGCGATTGCCGAGCAGGTGCAGATTGACGGCAAACGCGTAACGCCGGAACTGATCGCCGAAGCGCGTCATCAGGGTGCAACTGACCTAGACCTCCACGACACCGTGCTCATCGCCGCCGCATTTTGCATGTATAACCGCTACGTCGACGGGCTTGCCACATGGCAGCCGACCGGTGACGATGTGTACCGCGAGATGGGCAGCATGATGGCCGAACGTGGGTATAGCCGGGCCGAGGTGTAGGCCGTCTACAGTGGCTCGTCATCCATCGTAGCCGTCACAGACACCCGCTCAACCCTCACCGTAGATGGCGGACGATGCTTCACTCCTGCTTGACACTGCCACAAGTAGCCGCCGTGAGTCGACGGAAACCGCTTATGTCGAGTTGCGCCCAATCGTCGATCATCCGGACATAAAAGGGCACATTTGCCCTGGCGAGTGGCAAATCGCCGAGGCGCTCTCTGAGAACTCAACGAGCGCTAAGGCTTGCTATCGCCGGTTGAAACATCTGGAAGGATTGCGCCCCAGGGTTGCGATCTGTCATTAGGAATCTTTGTACATTGAGGCAAGAGCGCAGACGAAGGCGAGGACGGCTGCCCAAGCTGCGATCACATGAAACTGCTCGGTTCGCTCCACTTGCGAGCGCCAGTCGCCCGGCGGAGCTTCTGGATCCCACTCAAGAGTTGCGCTGTTCACAGGCACCGTACGCAGGATGCGAACGACGATCCATAAAAGCAGCATTCCCATCGTTACGAAGCGCAACCATGATCCAGGTGCGTGGCGTTCCTGAAACGTCACCAGCACCGCCAGCAGAAAAGCGGGCAAGAAGATTGCCGGAGCCAAGATACGCAAACGCCGGACCAGAGCCTGCCGAAGAAGGATCTGCGCGGTTTCCGATAGGGCCGATGGAGGCGCGCCGACGCCGTAGCGCACCGCAAGCTCAAATCCCGCGAGGAGACCAACAAATAGAAGTTCTAAGAAAGGAGCAATGTGCGCCTGCACCATGCATTGATGATGCACTGCAAGTCTCTGTTGACACCCTTTTATTCATCCACGGACCTCTCGCGACCACCCGCCTGAACTGATCCAAGGGAACCTTCGGGAGGAGCAACGTTCGGCTGTTGCGGCCCGCATCACCGATCCACGAACCTGCAGATTGAAGCAAGCCTGTTTGAAAGAACTGACCAGCGCGGTTGACTTAGCCACGCCACTGCGGCGCAGACCCACAGTCCTGCACAAAGAGCTACGCCATGGTGTACAAGCTTCTCTACTCCGTACCCCATCGCGTTCGGTCGATCAAGCACTCGTTCGCTGATCCAGGCACAAGAGGCTACCACTGCGAAAGCAGCGCCAACAATGCGAAAGACGGCATAATACTTGGTGCGACTTAGCAGAAGAAGAGCAGGCAGCGTGAAGGCAACCACGGTGAGTTGCATGGCTTCGATGCCAAGGTTGAAACCAAATAGGCTAACCAAGCGGTACCAACCCGTGACCCCAAGCTCATTCAGTGCGGAGGCAAAGGCGAGCCCATGAACGAGTCCGAAGGATCCGGCGACCACCGCTTCCCGTCCCGGAAAGAGTGGACGCAGGGCGTGGACTGCGGAGACCAAGATCGACAGGGCAATCATGACTTCAACGGGCCGGCTGGGAAGATGAACCAGGCCAAGACCTGAAAGAGCGAGAGTGAAGGAGTGTCCAAGTGTGAACGCAGTCACGATACCGAGAATGTGAGTCAGGCTTCGACGGATCGAGGCACGTCCACTCCATCGACCGGCCCGGGCAAGCAACGGTGCCGGCAAGAGCAGGGTTAGAAAAAAGAGTAGATGATCTGTGCCCTCTGCGATGTGCCGCGCGCCTAACCGGAAGGTGGCGCCAAATCCTCCCCAGAACCCACTTCGAGAAGGGCTCCGCAGAGGTGCCCCGCTCGCGTCCGTAACGGTCAACTCATAGAGCGACTGGTCCCGACTTCGGCTCTGCGCTCCAAGTTGGAGATCCTTGTTCTGAGGAACGAGGCTGTTGACCAGGTATACGGAGATGTCACTCAGGTGGCCATTTTTGAACCTGAGGCGATGCTCGCCGGCGGCTGTTGGACGGTCAGCCGAGAAGCTGAGCTCGATCTCGCCGGTCCCTTCTTTCATCAGGTCGCTCTGCGGAAAGGAAGCGGAGGTAAGGTGCAACGGTAGCTTTCTGCCGTCTTCCTCTAGCTCCAAATCCGCAAGTACGGCTTTAGCATAGCGATGCTGCTCCTCGCTTGAAATCACGCCGTCATGGTTGCTGTCGATCGTCGCAATCACTGCCGGGGCAACAGCAACACCAGGAACAAGTCGTAGCGTTGCATCCACGCTCCCTGGCTCGATGGAAAAGATCGTTGCCTGAAGATACTCGTCGAGTCGATGTGCCCAGGCGGGGACGCACACAAGCCCGAGCAGTGCTATCGCCAGCAGCCACCTATTCACTTGCCCAGTACACCCGGCCCGTAGTCATTGGTCGGATCGCGGTAGATCGTATGAACGTGATTGGTGGGCTCGTCGCTTTGCGGAGCGTATTCGATGACGAGATGAGGTCCCTGAATGCGGTAGTAGGCGCTGATATTGGTTCCAACCTGAAGGTCGGTCCGTCCGCTCCAGGCGAACCATGTGTCGTTCAGGTCCCGCTTGAGCTGCGCCATTCGCTCGGAAGCCATCGTGTCGTTCATGATGCCGGCCCACTCTGCGATCACCTGAAGTAGCAGACCTTTCTGCTGCTCGTTCATCGCGGAGACCCGGAGACCTTCCGGGCTTATCAGCTTTCCATCCTGACCGGGCCCAAGAACAAGATCGGCAACTTTGTAGTTGAGCACAGCCTGCCCCCGTTGCTTCGTGTCGAGCGATTGCAGCAGTGTGAGTGCTTCATCACTCTCGCGACCAAGAGGGCGAATGGTCTTGCCATCTGCCTTGAACACTGCCGGCTGCGCCCCGGTCAGTGAAGGCGTCATGATGCCCTTGCTGCCGATGATCGTGATATTCAGCGCAAGATGGTGTCCGCCGAACTGCAGCATCCACGGCGCCGTCGTCGACGGCTTGCCAAGGAACGAGATGTAATACAGATCGCTTCCGAACATGTTGTCACTGTCGAAGTGAGGAGGGCCGCCGTCAGGCCCACCATTGCGTGGTGGACCTCCCGCTCCAAACGGCGGGGGGCCACCCTGGCTGTTTGGAGGAGGGCCGCCCCCAGCAGCTGGTCCTCCCCCGCGAGGACCACGCTTTGAGCCATTCGCCTTAAAATCGTCGTCCGCCATGCGGATCTGACTAACCTTTTCATAGCCGCGCGAACTGAGCACGGTCTTCATCAAGTCCAGAGCTACTGCTCTTTGCGCCGCACTCATCTGCTTCAGGCTCATACCGCCGCGTGGCACAACCCCCGTGGGAAAGTTCGACCACCGGGCACGCTGCGCCTGATCGTTGAAGTCATACAGAACCTTGGCACGCTGTGCGTCACTTAGAGTCGCGAGAAACGCATCTGCCGAATGCACCACCCTTTCCAGGGGCTGCTGTGCGGTGCAGCAAGACGCGAACACGGCCGCGATGGCGATAAACAAGGCGAAGCGACGAATGCGGTAGGCGCAAGCGAGTTCAGTCATGTCTGAGTTTAGACGTTCGCACCACACTTGAGACTCGCGCCCGATCGTCCGTCAACCCTCCATCATGATTCTTTTCCTCGGCCCGGCACTTGTCTGGGAAGCGATCCAACGATTGAAGTGACCAAGTAGCCGTGCGAGACACGAGCCCTTCCCGTCGCGGGCCAAGTGAGCTCAATGAGTCCCGAGAAACGCCGCTCTCGGAAGCGGCGCAATTGGATTACTGACAAATCGCCTGTGCGCTCTTCCAGCCGACCAACCCTGAGTTCTGGCAGGCGCATAGAGTGTTGGGCATGTTTGCGGCAGGGGAGGCCGCCAGTATGCTCAAGATTACCAAAAAGCATGTCGTCCGGAAGACGGTTCTTCGCCTGCCAGATCTCGATCACGCGAAGACCTCAGTATTGAACAGCTTGAGTTCCCCGCGTTCGCGGCGCAACTACAAGTTTGCG
>CAXTFS010000085.1:0-11772 GCA_964243395.1 uncultured Acidobacteriaceae bacterium
GTTCCAATGGTGTGCCAGCGCGACGGTCGGTTTGATGGAGTACGGTGTCCAGTTTGCTTCGTAGATGTAATAGAGCAGCCGGGGGAAGCGGTTCATGTCAACAGACGAGTAGCCCAGGGATCGAACGAAGTTCGACATAGATGGATTGTTCTGGTACTCGGAGAACAGGCTCACTTCGCCCGGTGTATCCGCGAAGTACCACTGCGCCATGCCGAAGGTATTGTTCGCGCGGCCGTTGCGCCAGTCGTTCAGGTAGGGCGCGGCAAAAGCGAGCTCGTTGTCCCAGGCCAGGCCGCGACCGGTGCCGACATTGTCCCAATACTCCGCGCCAAAGGCAGGCTTGTTGGGATTAGATTGCTTGTTGCCACTTTCGCAGCCAGCGCCATCGCATTCATCAATGCCGACCAGGTTCGCATAAGCCGGCAGATACGCCCGTGTGGCCTGTTGACGCGGGTTGATGGAGTCCCATTGCGCTTCGAGGGTAGCCAGTGTCGTCGCCAGGCTCACATTGTTGCCGCCGTTGTCCTCTTCCCAGTCGAGGATCGATGGATGGCTGCGGTCGCGAATGATCATGTCGCGATGTAGTTCTGTTTTGAGCGTCGTGTCATCGGCAGAGGGGTTGGTGAAGCTGCCTTCGCCATCGCCGCTGGGCTGATCGATCATGATGCCGTAGGCATCCGCTGCATCGACGAATTCTTCACTGCTGGTCGAATGACCGGGTCGCCAGATGTTGCCGCCCCCGGCCGCGAACTGTGCGAGATCCCGCCACTGCTGCTCATCGGGAACGGCGGAGCCAAGGGCCGGATAGTCGTAACGTCCGGAACCGCCCCACAGGTACATCGCGTGACCGTTGAAGTACGGAAAGTTCGCGTCCCAGGTGATGGTGCGTATGCCCAATGGGCTTTGTGCGGAATCAACCACCAGGCCGTTCACGCTGACGATGTGGTAGACGCGGTACATATAGGGCTTGCCGTACGTTGAGTTATTTGGATACCAGAGCGTCGGATTCGGCACCGTGATCTGCTGCTGAAACATCGGGTTCGAGGTTGAGGGAAAGGTCGCCGGCGTCATCGGCGCCACGGTCTGCGTGATGGGCGGCGCCGTCACCACGACATCGCCGCTTGCATCGACGATCTGCGTGGTCAGCGTGACCTGCTGTGCCGATGCACTTTCATTGAGAACATTGGTCTGCACCTCGATGACGGCTGAAGCCGCTGTGGCAGTGACACCTCCCTGTGCGGGCGTGATCGAGACCGTTCCAACGTAGGTGCCCCAGGTCTTCTGGTTCGAGTACACGTTGATGGGAATGTGAACGGGGTTGGTGACGAACAGCTTCACATTGCGAAACAAGCCAGCCATGGCCTGACCGAAGCGAAATGCACCGGAAAAGTTGGGCTGCTCAAACCATGCGCTGCCCCTGGAAACGTCGATGGCGATCACGTTATCGGTGCTGCCATCCGTATGCAGGTAGGGCGTTAGATCGACAGCTACCGGAACAAAGCCGACGACGTGGGTCGCCTTCGCATCGGCAGCCACCGCACTGATACCGGGCAGCAGGGTGCCATTGATGTACACCTGCACACCCGTGTGCGATCCCTCGAGCTCGAGCATGAACTTCTGGCCGGCGTACTTGGTATCCACCTTGAAGTGAAGCCGATACCAGTTTTCGTTGCCGGTGAGCGAGCCCTGTCCACCACCGGAGGTTTGATTGATGAAAGTTCGGGGGATGTTCGCTTCATAGGGCAGACCCACCTGCTGCCACTTGGCACTTGCATCGCCGCTCTCTGAAAAGCCGACCGTGGAATAGCTTGTCTGGCTGCCTGTGTTCTCAAACCACCACGCGCTTTGCGGGGTATTGGAAGCTGCGGCCGCATCGGCGATGTACCCGGGCATGCCCGCTGCCAGGTTGATGGTGTATCGCTGCGATAGGGGCAGCGAAGGCTCAAGCTGCTGGGCTGCAAGACCCGTGGCGCAACATGCCGCCATGAAGAGCAGGAGCAAGGCTGTTCCAACCTGAACGCCGAGCGCGGAACTCAGTGGAACGGGAACTCTTACCTGAGAACAGAAGGAACAAAGGAGCTGCCGAAGGGTGCCCGCGGAGTAGAACGTGTTGAAGTGACTTCTTTTCTGGCAGGTTGAACTCTGGGCTGGCATGAAGCTCCTTTGTTAGCGCAAGGTACGCGTCTTTCATGAATCCCTTGACGATCAATCTCGTTCATCAGCTCGCGGAGTGGCGGGATGGCAGAATCGAGATCCCGGTCTTCTGCAGGAGAAGACCGGAGCTCTCAAGGTCACTGCGAATAGAAGGCTGGCCAACGCCGACGAAAGCAACGTCGGCCAGCGCGGGACTCCGTCGAGATCACTTGATCTCGATGCCGCTGATTGCGGGTTGATTGGCGGTGCCGTTGGTCAGGCTGATCACAATCTGGCCTGAACTGGTTGCGGTGGTGCTGAAGGACTTCGCAATAGCCTTATACTCCGCACCGGCGGCCTGAACGATATCGAAGTTCGACAAGACCGTCTGGCCGTTGATGGCCACGTTGAATACACGCTGCCCCGTTGCATTGAAGTAGACCTCGGCGAAGTCCAGTTGTACGGTATGCGTGCTGCCGCTGGTGAAGCCGGGGATCGTGTAAGTCGCCACACCATCGTGGTTGGACTGCCATACCGCCTGCGGCGCCACGGTTCCGGTGATGAGGGAGGTGTCAATCGCATGCGTGGTAGAGCCACCCGCGCCGCCGCCGGAGTAGTCGGTATCGGCAATGAAGCTTCCGACTGCGCTGCCCCCGGCGTTGATAGACACCGCTGCGCTCCCGGCGCTGGGGCAGGTACCGTTGCCGACGTAGGATTTCAGGTAGTCCGTCATCGTGCCGCTTTGCACGCTGCCGCCGACATTGTTGATGATGTTCGAGATGCCGCCGGAACCGGACAGGTAGACGTCCACCATGTCGGTCATGCTGATGCCGGTGGTGTTGGGCGTGATGATCGCGTTGTCGTCAAAGATCGTCGCGCCGGAGGTGAAGTTCGAGTAGACGCCGAGTCCATACGCAGTGTGCGTGCAGGCAGTCACCTGATACGAGGGATAGCCGCGTGCAGTACCGTCCATCCAGGCAGACTGGCTAGGTGGATCGTACGGAAGCTCGCTCTGATAGAAGATCGTCTCGCCGCCAGTTCCGTTCCACACGACCTGGCTTTGCTGGTAGTGTTCCACCGCCAGGCCTGTTGCCAGCACATTGTTGCCGTTCACGATGAGGCCATGAGCGGCCGTATTGCCGGTCCAGGAAGCATCGGTGCCATGGTCAGCGCGCCACGACCAGATGTTGTCCAGGATGGTGTTGTTGGCGTCGATCTGAATCGCCGTCTGCGCTGCACCGGCCTCGGCCCCGCCAATACGTATGAAAACATCGGCAAGCTGCGCAGGATTGCTGGCGTGGGTGACAGTGGAACCGGTGTTGCCACCTATTTCGATCAGCGTGCTCGACCCTGTGCTCGGGCCGGCGTCGACGATGAGACCCGTCACGATAACGCCGTCAACATCCGCCGTGCTGATGGCAGGGAAGGCGCCCTGTGGAATCAAGGTCGCATACCCCATGCCGTAGACGATGGTGTTGGCCTTGGTGACCTTGATAGTCCCGGAAAGGTTATAACTGCCAGGTGTAAGGATCAGGCTCTTGCCGGCGGCCAAGGCATTGTTTATGTCCGTTATCGCACTCGAAGGAGAAGCGATGAAAAAGCTGCTCATCTGCAGCGAGGTACCCGCGCCGAGACCGTTTTGCCAGTCGTATCCGGAGGAGTTCGTTTTCAGTGCGGGGACGAACATCTCGAAATTGCTGCTGCTGTCGAGATAGATAAAGGGTTTTTCGCGTGCCAGCGGCGTGGTGGCGAGATTCGTATAGGAGTGACCGCCATTACCGAAGTCCGTCGCCGGCGCATTGACGTCGCCGGAGAAGACCATGTTCCAGTTGCTGCCGGTCCATGAGCCCATCTGCGTGTTCCGCACGTAGTACTGCTGCTCGGAGCAGGAGTTTAGGTTGCCGCTGACGAAAGTATCCGCGAGGAAGCCACCACTGGACCAGCCACACTGGTAGTTGGCGAGCTCTAGGTTACCGACAACATGCATGCGCCGGTACGAGGCACCCTGCGCGACACCCCAATAGCCTTCGCCGTTCGGATTAACCTGAAGGTTCTCCTGCGAGCGCCAGAAATTGTCGGTGCCACTCTGAGCGCCGCCCTGGGCGACATCGAAGTTACCTTGGATTACAACCTGGTCAGGGGAGGTGCCCAGGCCGGCGATCTGCTCATAGAAGCCCTCGCTCGAGATGTACAGGTTGCTGGTCGTGCCGTTGGTGGTTTGCGTGCCGAAGTTATAGGTGCCGGGCTTGAAGAACACTGCTGAACGGCCTGTGCCAAACTCCGCCTGGGCATTCAACTTGTTCAAAGCAGTTTGAAGTGCGTTGCCGTTGGTACTTGGGTCAAACACATACACGTTTGGGCCAAAGATGGTATTGGTGACCTGGGCCTGCGCGACCTTGGCCCCACATACGCCTGTTCCGGCCAAGGCTGCCACCGTGGCCAGCGCTTTGCAGGAGTGGATAAGATTCACTTGCTTCTTCATGTTCCTGTTCCTTTGCGTCGTGGACTGCTGCAGCGCCTGAGTGCCTCGACGAAACTCAGGCCGTCTGTGCTTCTCGAGAGGGACATCACCGTTGGTGAGAGATCAAACTGCTCGGCAATGCCAGTACGTTGCGGTTGCTGCTGATGTCCTGCCGATTCTGCGGCGAGGCTCAGAAGCGTTTTTGTGGGCTTCAGGGCAACTTGCCTCAGAGTTCGAGAGATTGCCCTACAGCAAAATGAAGCGACTGGTACAGGAGACAAGGGCCGTTCTATCTGGTTCGGATATGGCGATGCAGGCTAAGTGAGGATTCCGAGAGAGCAATCGAGTGGTCACCCTCTAGTGCGGATCCTAGGGACCTTAGTCATCTGTACGATAGGTACTTCGGGTATTACCGTGGTAAAAAGCTCCCAATGTGGGCTGAACTGACGAAAGGTAAAACCGGTTAAGGGGCAGGTTGCCACCCGCGCGGCCAGAGGTCTATGCTTTGCGGCGGAAGGGGCGCAGTGCGGAATGGACGCAATGATGGAAGCTACGCCTTCTTCCCAGCAATGGAGTGCTGCGGATCAGGAGCGGATCCGCGAGCAGCTCAACCGCATGCTCGGCAGCAATCTCTTTAAGCAGAGCCGGCGGTACCCAGCCCTGCTGCGATTCATCGTGGAGGAAACCCTCCAGGGCCGAGGCGATCTGCTGAAGGAGCGCGTGCTGGGGATCGAGGTGCTGGGGCGAGACCCGAGCTACGACACCGCCGCCGATCCCGTCGTTCGCGTGACAATTGCCGAGATCCGCAAGCGCATCGCGCAGTACTACCATGACGAGTTGCGCGATGCCGAGATACGCATCGAGTTGCCGGCCGGGCACTACATCGCGGAGTTTCGTCCCAGTAAGGCCGCAACTCAGGCTCAGAGCCAAGAGGAGAGCCGCGTCCTCGCTCCGGAGCTCGTCTCGCCTGCCGTCGAGTACCGAGGCGTTGTGGATGTGCCTGCGAGTGGCATACCGGGATCGGTGGCCGTTTCCGCGGCGACGACGTCGCCCGAGGTATCGCTTCCCAGGCTATCGTGGTTACCATTCTGGAAGCGCAAAGCTTTGCTGGGGGTCACGTTCGTCCTAGTGCTTGCGGGGTTGGCCTGCATCGGCTACCGATGGCGCAATCCACCAGCCTTGGAGGAGCTCTGGGCGCCGCTCCTGCAGCCAAGCAAGCAGGTTCTGTTTTGCTTGCCGACGGACGTTGGCCGACACCGCGGCGCTCTGACGACCCCTGGCGATCTTTCCGCAAACGACACCCGAGGCGCAAGCAACGGAGGCACTCCAAGTTCGCTGGACGACACCGCCAGACCGGGGAGGGCATCGGGCAGGCGCACGGTGGTAACGTTTCTGGATCACGAGACCGCCGGCGAAAACGTCGTCTTCTCTGACGCCGTCGCAACAGTGCGGATCGCCAATCTGCTGACCCTGCATCCGCAGGAGTTCCGGATCAAGCTGAACGTTGCAACGGCTTTGGACGACTTACGGCAGGGCCCGGCGGTGTTGATTGGTGGGCTCGACAACCAGTGGTCGCTGCAGGCGATTGAAGCGTTGCCATTCCGCTTCGCAGGAAGTGATGACGAAGGGTATTGGATCAGCAATGTGCGCCACCCCGAAGATCGTCGCTGGTCGCTCGACCTCAAGCAGGAGTATGCAAAGGTCACCAGAGATTACGCCTTGATCGCGCGAGTTCATAGCCGACAGGCCGGGCAAGTGCAGATGATTGTTGCCGGGATCGGGATGAGCGGCACCATGGCCGCCGGAGAGTTCATCGTCGATCGGCTGCAGACGGAAGAGTTGCGGCGGCGCATCGGTCCCGGCTTGCGCGATCGAGACTTTGAGGCTGTCCTCAGCACGGATGTGGTGAACGGGGTCGCGGGTGCACCGCGAATTTTAGAAGTATGGGTCCAGTAAACAGAACCTTCGTTATCGGACGTAAGTTATTGATATGAAATAGGTTATTTTGATCATACCATTATGGCTTGGGTGGCACCACCGCATCCTTCGCGGACTTGGCGATCCGGAACTTAACCGTGGTCTTGGCCTTGATCTTGATCGTTTCTCCGGTCGCCGGGTTGCGGCCGATGCGGGCCGCTCGTTGCGCCTTCACGAGTTTGCCCAGACCTGGAATCGTAAACTCACCCAGCTTTCTGGTTTGAGTGGTCGCGGTCTCGATCAGCAAGTTGAAGAAGCCGGCTACCTGCTTCGGTGGGACCTCCATTTGCTCGGCCATAAACCGGATCACCTGGGTCTTGGTCATCTTCTCGGCCGGTACTTTGCTCCTGGTAGGAGCTTTGACGGGCGCTGACTTCTTCGCTACGGCCTTCGCGGGAGTCGCCGCTGTTTTCTTGACTGCTGTCTTTTTGGTCGCCAATGGTCTCTCTCTTCGTCTGGATTGTGCTTCTACTTCCCTGCCTGTTCTTCCGTCATAGCCTTGTCCAGCATAGCGTGAAGGCTGTCGCGGGTGACCGCCAGCGGAATATATGGAGGCTGCGGATCCAGATTCACAATGCTCATCAGTGCGGGTCCGGCCTGATGAGCTTGTCGTGTGGCGGGACTGACGATCCACTATCCCGATTGACGGGTGACAACCTAATCGTCTTCTTCGCTGGCATTCTGGTTGTACAACTCATTGAGCTTGCCTTCGAGTAGTTTCTTGTCTGGAAGCATCGTTTGATACTCCGCGATCAACGCCGGAGACAGTGTGCGGCTCAGAGCATATTCCACGACCTTATCCTCTTTGCTGGCGCACAGTAGAACGCCGATGGAGGGCTGTTCATGCGCTTTGCGCACGTCGCGGTCGAGAGCCTCCAGGTAAAAGCTCAGCTTGCCGAGGTATTCCGGTTCAAACCGAGTCACCTTGAGCTCCATGGCGACCAGGCAGTTGAGGCCGCGATGAAAAAAGAGCAGGTCTAGCGCGAAATCTCGTGTACCCACTTGCAACGGATACTCGGAACCGACAAAGCAGAAGTCACGGCCAAGCTCCAGCATGAACTCTTTCATGCGGTCGAGCAGTCCACGGTGGAGGTCGTTCTCGGTATGGTCCTGCGGCAAACTAAGAAATTCGACGGAGTAGGCGTCCCTGAAAATGCTCGCCGCCTCTGGATGTATTTCTGTCACTGCCGGTGACGCTTTTACCGGTGAGAGCATGCTGTGCTCAAAAAGAGCGAGGTTGAACTGCCGCTCCAACTGGCGGCTCGACCACCGCTCCCGTATTGCCATTCGGAGATAAAATTCGCGTTCCTCGGGCCGTTTGCTCTGCCCAAGGATGATGAGGTTGTGTGTCCACGGCAATTGTCGCGGCAGTGCCGCGACAATTGCATCGCTGCGGTATGTCTCATATAACTGTTTCATTCTGAACAAGTTAGAGCGCGTAAAACCGCGTTGCCCCGGCTGCGTTTGGGCAATATATTGAGCCAGCTGCGGCACAACGCCTTCGCCCCACTCAGCGGTTTCGATCTTGCGGCTGATGTACTCGCCTACCTGCCAGTAAAGATCGATCAACGTAGTATTGACGGCCTGAAATGCCCGCTGCCGAGCGGCTGCAATGAGGCCGACGATATCGGCGAAGCCCGCTTCCTGTGTTGCGCTAGCCTTAGTTAGGGCATCCATTCTTTGATTCTCGCTGATTCAGGCGTGCTGACTCCGAGCCAATGCCGGGTTGAAAGTCTTCGGCGATTGTATCGGCTAGAGCGGTGGGATTGCTTTTTCGAGCAACTCACGAAGCATAACCACCTTCGTTGTGCGGAGCTTGGCCGCAGGAACCAACCAGCGATGCAGCAGCTCCTCTGGAAGATCGAAGGTGACCCGTCGCACCTCGACGCAGGTCTTTTGGTCACTCGGGTATGAGGCCACCTCCATGGCAGACCTTCGGGAGACGCTCGGCATCAAGCAGGCGAGTCTTTATGCCGCATACGGCAGCAAGGAGGAACCGTTTCGCGAGGCAGTTGCGGTAGCGCTTCAGCTCGATCTTGGGAACAGCGCTTCTTTTCCTACTTTTGCGGAGCGACTCAGTTCAGCCCTGCACACAACTTGGGCTCGCGAGACATTTGACAACCTCGTCAACAATGCAGGTCACGGTGACTACAACCTGATTCAGGACACCACCGAGGAGCAGTTCGACAAGCTCGTCAACGTCCATTTCAAGGGCGTCTACTTCCTGACCAAAACGCTGCTACCGCTGATAGCGGACGGCGGGCGCATTGTGAACCTGTCCACTGGTCTCACGCGTGTCTCTGCACCTGGCTGGTCGGCTTACGCGTCTGTCAAAGCAGCCGTGGAGACGCTGTCCGTATATATGGCAAAGGAGCTCGGGCCGCGCCATATCGCAGTCAACGCGGTGGCCCCAGGAGCCATCGAGACCGACTTCTTCGGAGGCGCGGTGCGCGATACTCCGGCCTTCAATAAGTTCTTCGCGGACATGACCGCTCTCGGCCGCGTCGGACAGTCCGATGATATCGGGCCCATGATCGCCAATCTGCTCGAACCGGCGAACGGCTGGATCAATGCCCAGGGGATTGAAGTTTCAGGCGGTCAGGGTATCTGAAACAACGCCATGGTGCCCATCGCGCGCTCACGTTTTTTGCGCGGTGGGTGGGTGGTCATTCCAACCGTTCACTTCGTTTGAGAGGGGACCCTTGTGCCACTTATATTTCTGCATTACCCGAGAGGAACCTTTTCCGAAGCCGCCCTCAACGCCATGGCCGATCAGGTCACGACCATCGCCCTCCGATGCGAAAAGCTTCCGAACAAACCTTTTGTCCGAAGCACGGTCTGGATCTACGACAACGAACTGCCGGCTGCTTCGGTCTTCGTAGCAGGGCAGCCCCGTGGAGTGGGGGCTGCCGATACAAACGTCATCAGTATGGAGATCAAGGTCTTTGCAGGCGGCCTGGACGATGGCGCAAAGCAGGATTTGATCGAGCAGGTGACCGACGCTGTAAAGCTTCACGCAGGCCTTGAAGCTGGCAAGCGTGCCCCCATCTACATCATCCTCACCGAGATCGATCCAGCGAACTGAGGTGTCTTCGGAAGCCGCATAACGCTGGAATCGCTCAGCAATCCCTTGGTCGACGCAACACCTTTATAGTGGTCAGGCTCGTAAGGAGCCCTCATCGATCCATTAAACAAGGTCGCTAAGCGACAGAAACCAGAGCTATGAAGAACCTCCTGCCACACCCGTCTTACATCGACTCGCTACAGCATTAGGACATGACGGAGGACCAGACGTGTTCGTTCACTACAGCGCGATTCAGGCACATGGATTCAAAACTCGACGGAAAACGACGAAGTACACTTTGAGATCGTCCTAGGCACCAAAGGCCCTCAAGCGGATCAGGTTCGCGTTCTTGGAAAGCCCGACCATTCCTCTGAGGGACAACCCGTTCAGCTTGTAGCCTCCCATCCTCGCTGAACGAAACGGAACACGCGCGAAGCCGGACGTTCGGCGAACATTCGACTGCTACGAGACGAGCTGCTTTAGGTCTTTGGAATCTTTCGCGCTTCTGCTTGATCCCTACTACTGTCTAGGAGAGATGCTTTTGGGGAGTTTTCATCTGACGGCTGATCATGCAGAATGACATTCAGTAGCGACTTATGAACTCGAATCCTGCCCTTGTACTCAATGAAGCCCAGTTTTCGAAATCGATTCATGAAGAAGCTGACGCGGGACCGGGTGGTGCCAATCATGTCTGCAAGCGTTTCCTGCGAGATCTTCGGAATCAGAGTTTCTTGAGCACCCGGCTGACCGAACTCCGCCATAAGCAGCAGGATTCGGGCAAGACGTTTCTCGCTCGAATTGAAAAGCTGATCGACCAGGTCGGCTTGTGTTCTCATGCTTCTCGCCAAGAGAAACGCGAGGAAAAGATCGGAAAAGGCATGCTCCTCATGGAGCGCGCGGATCATCTCCTTTCTCTCAATCTTCATCGCCGTACATGCGGTTACGGCTGTAGCAGTGGCTAAACGCTGCCCGACGACCCCTGCGACGCACTCCTCGCCAACAAATTCACCCACTGCAAGCAGACTGATGGTGGCCTCCTTGCCGGCGGCGGAAACGATTGTCAGTTTTGCGCGCCCTTTCTGCAGGTAGTACACGGATTCGCAGTTACTTCCTTGAAGAAAAAAGACATCCTTTGCTTTCAGGTGCACGATTCTACGGCCGAGGCCAGCCTTCGCAAGAAAGGCCGCGGCGTCAAAAAGATCCGGGGAAGTCGCTGCAGGCATGAGGCGTAGCCCCTCTCTATGGGCAGAACTGAAACTCGGGTTCGAGTAGTGCCGGACCGTCAGCGAACCGGCCCTAATCAAGAGAACTGCATTCTCTATACTTATTCCAACGAGCGTACCCGACCAGAAAGCCCCTGCTGCCGAACGGCCTGAATGGCTGCCACAATGTTCGGGTAAGCGCCACAGCGGCAGATGTTTCCACTCATGAGTTCCTTCACGTCGGCGTCACTCTGACCACAAGGCTCCTTCAGCAGGGACACCGCCGACATGATCTGACCTGAGGTGCAGTAGCCGCACTGATAGCTGTCGTGCTCCACAAATGCGGACTGCATCGGGTGCAGCTTTCCAGGCTCTCCCAGGCCCTCTATCGTAGAAATCTCGTCTTCTTCGTGCATCATTGCTAGGGTGAGGCATGAGTTCACGCGTCTGCCGTTGATGTGCACCGTGCACGCGCCGCACTGGCCGTGATCACAGCCCTTTTTGGTGCCCGTCAAGGAGACACGCTCTCGTAGACAGTCGAGCAGCGTGGTGCGCGGATCGACGCTGACGGCGTGGTTTTTGCCGTTGATGCGAAGTTGCACGCGAGTCTCACCAGCAACCGCAGATGTCTGGTCGGCAGCATCCATCTCTGCGGACACAGCTTCAGCAGCGGCCCTTTCGGCGACAGGAATCGTTGCCGCTGCGACTCCTGCTCCGATCTGCCCCAAAAATGATCGCCGGCTGACGTTCCCGCTCTTTACTTTAGCGGGCGGCTTTACGTCGAGATGTTCTTTCTCCATACCGCGCTCCAGTCACAACGTTGGTCGGTTTGTTACTTGAGAATGCTGCTCTTGTGGCACAAATGAGCAAACGAAAAGCGGGTCAGAGTAAGTCTTCGATGCGGATGGGCAGTTCTCGCACGCGCACACCGGTTG
>CAXTFS010000086.1:0-10249 GCA_964243395.1 uncultured Acidobacteriaceae bacterium
GCCGAAGTCGTTCTGCTTTTCTGCCTGGCGTGCAAGACCTTCATTGTTGTTGAACCAGCTGTTGGCGTCGAAGACCTCGTTGCGCAGGTATTCAAAGGCCATGCCGTGGAATTTATTGGTGCCGCTGCGGGTCACAATCGAGAGCTGCGCGCCGGTGGTACGACCGAACTCCGCGTCAAAGGATGAGCTCTGCAACTTGTACTCCTCCATATCATCGACGGAGACGAGGTTGTTATACCCACCGTTGCTGCTGGAAGCCTGCGCTGCGCCACCACCGGCCGTGCCGAGATACACGTTGCTGCCCTGCGTGATGCCCACGTTGGCGCTGACACCATCGATCGAAAAGTAGTTGGCATCGGTGCGCTGCCCGTTCACGCTGAACTGGCCGGAGTTGGTGTAATAGGTCTTGGCCGTGACATTGCCGGGCGTCAAGGCGATCAGCGCTTGAAAGCTGCGGCCATTCAACGGCATGTTCTCGATAAACTTGCGATCCACCGTGGTGGCGACGGCCGCAGAGGTCTCAATCTGATCGGTGTCAGCGGTCACCGAGACCACTTCACTCGCGGAGCCAACCTCCAGAGTCACGCTTTCGGAGAGCGTGTCCTGGGTGTGCAACTCCACATCCTTGATCTCGCCTTCCTTGAAGCCGGGAGCCGTCACGGTGATGCGGTAGTGGCTGGGCCGCAGCGTGGCGAAGTGGAAGTTCCCGTGCTCGCTGGTCTCCGCGGTGAGCGCCACGTTGGTGCCGGTATCGGTGATGGTGACGTGGGCACCTGCCACCAAGGCGCCGGCGCGGTCCGTCACTGTTCCGTTGACAGTGCCGCTTTCGATCTGGGCGAAAGCCGTTCCCGGCAATAGACATACCGGGATGAGAGACAGAAAAGAGCTGCATAGGATGGAGCGTCGTAACATGGCGTTCTCCTCAAAGTTCGTGCTGATTCTGTGAGCCGCTTATTAGGAAAAGCTGGCCTGTGATGGAACGCTAAGCGCGCCCCGCGTTTTGTTGACGAATCATGGCCGCAAGCCTCCGGTCTTGCGCTTCATTGCGTGTAGCCAAGGCATCGGACACGGCGAGAGCGTCTCGCATTGGCTCATCCTGGCCGAGCTTAAATTTGCCTTCTATCTTTGAAACCACCATCCGGAATCCTGTGATCCCGGCAAAGCGCCGCGTGATTTCGCTCCGCGGTATTTCGTCGGTGCGCCACCCAGCCGTGTGCGGCGCTTCCATGCGCTGCACTAGATCCTCGAGGGAGGCATCCAGTGCGGCCTCATCCTGAAACTCAAGCCGGCCCCTGCAGTGCACCGCGGTGTAGTAGTACGTCGAAGGCATCTGGCGATCTGGGTACCAACTCGCGGTGACATAACTCCACGGTCCTTCAAAGATGGCGAGCACACGCCCCGGTTCGCGCCGCAACTGCGCAAGGTGATCATTGGCGCGAGCAAAGTGACCGACCAGCACAAGTTCGTTTGCTTCTCCTCCCCTTTCTTGCGGCGACTCGATCAGCAGTGGAAGATTGGTAGCCATCGGACCGTCCTCGCCCTCGCTTACAAGCAGTGCCCAGGGGTTCTCTTCAATGATTTTCCGGGTATCACCGGGTGACTTCGGCACCCAGCAGGGACGCACAAACATGCAGCTCTCCTGTGTTATGCGGTAAGAAATTGCCTTGGGGCCTCTGGACCATCCCAGCGCTACGGCTTAACGACTGCGCCCCCGAGCACAGTGGTCAGAATCTTTACGTGTTCGATTTCGACCGGGTTCATGGCAAAGATGTCATCGCTCAGCACATCGAAGTCAGCCAGCTTGCCAGGTGCGAGACTGCCCTTGCGATCGTCCTGGCTTTCCGCATAAGCAGAGCCCACGGTGTAGGCGTGCACGGCCTGCTGCACGGTCAACTTCTGCTCCGGAAACCAACCGTCCGGATGCTTGCCATCGAGCGTGCGCCGCGTGGTGGCCGCATAGAGCGTCAGCATGGGGTTCATGGGGGCAACGAACCAATCCGTGCCCAAGGCGAGCGTGGCACCCGCATCCAGCAGTGAACGAAACGCATACGTGGTGGCAGCGCGTTGATGGCCAATGCGCGTCTCGGCCCAGCGCCCATCGTCGATCGCATGGTACGGCTGCACGGAGGCAATCACATGCAGCTGCGCGAAGCGCGGAATGTCCTCGGGACGAAGGTGTTGCGCATGCTCGATACGCAGACGACGATCGGCCGGGCCATCCTCTTTTTCAAGCCGTTCGTAGAGATCCAGCATCGTCTCATTCGCCTTGTCGCCGATGGCATGCGTTGCGATCGCGTTGCCAGCACGGTCCGCGGCCTGCAGTTTGGCGAAGAACTCCTCCCGATGCGACAGCTGTTCCGTCGGTGCGCCCGCATTGCCGGGCTGATCTTCGAACGGCTGTACGAACCAGGCGGTGGCCGACCCTAAGGAGCCGTCCGCGAACGCCTTGACGGACCCGATCACGAGCGTGTCGTCGCCGAAGTTGGTGGCGATGCCCAGCGCACGTAAACGGGCATCTTCATCAAGGGGAAAGCGTGCCGAAACGCGCACCTTCCACTTGCCCTCCGCAATCAACCGCTGGTAGCCACGCACGATGATGGCCTGCAGGTTCGCCGCGTGCGACCCGGTAAACCCCATGTCCTGCACGCTGGTGACGCCGTTCTCCAGCGCATACTTCTGTGCAGCCAGCAGTGCCGCATCCACCTGCGCATCGGACGGCGGTGGAATCACACGCTCCACCAGATCCTTCGCGGCGTCCTTGAAGATGCCGGTCGGGTTGCCATCCTTGTCACGGCCGATCGTGCCGCCGGGCACGTCCGGCGTGTTGCGATCGATGCCAGCAAGCTTCATGGCCACGGCGTTGGCCAGGGTCATGTGGCCGTCGGAGCGCTGCACCCACACCGGATTGTTCGGCGTGACCGCGTCGATCCACTCACGCGTGGGCAGCTGCACGGGCGACCACTTCTGCTCGTCCCAGTTGCCGTCGACGATCCACTCGCCGCCCGGCCGGGTCTTCGCGTAACTCGCGATACGCGCGGTGAACTCCGCCCGGCTGCGCGCGTCTGTGAGTTGCACGCTGGCCAGGCCCTGCCCGCCCCAGAAGAAATGCACGTGGGCATCGTTGAAGCCCGGCACCACGCGATGCCCATGCAGGTCAAGCACCTGTGTTGCCGGACCGACGAGCTTGCTGATCTCGGCATCGCTGCCCACAGCGAGAATACGATGGCCAGCGATGGCCAGCGCCTGTGCCTCTGGCTGCGCCGGATTCTCAGTCCAGATCCGCCCGTGCAGAGCCACGGTGTCCACCTGGGCATGAAGCGCCGGGAGGAGGGCCAGGGTGCTCAGGAGCAGAAGAACAGGTCGCACGGCTTCTCCAGGTGCAAGGTCTGCGCGATGAAGGGTGCACCAACACGACGCGTGCAGAAGCACGGTCGCGGGCAGAAATTAGTAAGTCCAGTAACGGTACTTTGAAAGTATGGTGAAAGCTGGACTGTGTAAAGGGCCAGCTTTCACCGTCGCGGAGGTGCCAGCATCACGCGCCGGCTCATGGCGCACCGGCTTCGGTTCATAGTCACTGAAAATGTGTTGCACATCCCCCGTAAGCAGGGAGGCCGCTTTGGCAAGCTTCGGACAGCTCTTCCTGGATCGCGACGGCAAACGTTCCCTGCAGGTTCAGCTCGCGGAACAGCTGCGGGCGATGATCCAGAGTGGCCAGCTGTGTCCCGGTCAGCGCCTGCCTTCCACGCGTGCCCTGGCAGACCAGCTCTCGGCCTCGCGCAACACGGTGGTCGCAGCGTATGAGCTGCTGGGGGGCGAAGGCTACCTGCAGGCGCAGGAGCGTAGCGCCTTTGTCGTTGGCAGTGCCACGGAGGGCTTCCGCGCACGGCCACTGCGGCGCTCGACGCAAAGCCACCGCAGCGCGTCGCCGCGGCTGCCGTCCGATCCCGTGCCCTTTCGGCCGGCGCAGCCGGACATCCACCTGTTCTCGCTGAAAACCTGGAACCGGCACCGGACGCGTGCGCTCAAGGGCGGCACTGCCCTGCTGCAGTACCAGTCGCGCTTCTCCATGGGTCTGGATACGTTGCGGCAGGCGGTTGCGGGCTATCTGCGCGACAGCCGCGGCGTGCGTTGCAGCTGGGGTGAGGTCGCGATCACCGGTGGATCACAGCAGGCGCTGTTTATGCTTGGCCACCTGCTGCTGGACGGAACGCGCAGTGCCTACATGGAGGATCCAGGCTACCCCGGAGCGCGGCGCTCGTGGGAGCAGGCACGTGCGACGGTGGTACCTGTCCCCGTGGACGAGGAGGGACTTCGGCTGCCGTTGCCCGACGCACCGAACGCGTCGCTTGTGTACGTCACGCCATCGCACCAGTTTCCTCTGGGCAGCTGCATGTCGCTGACACGGCGGCTGGAGTTGCTGCGTGTCGCGCAACAACGGCAGCTGTGGATCGTGGAAGACGATTACGACGCCGAGTTTCGCTACACCAGCGCGCCGCAACCCAGCCTGCAAAGCCTCGACGAACACCGGCGCGTGATCTATGTCGGATCGTTCAGCAAGACGCTCTTTCCCGGCCTGCGGATCGGCTATGTTGTGTTGCCGCCGCAGCTGGTGGACCGCTTTACCCAGCTGAAGATGACGCTGGATGACCACGGTCCGCTGCTCGACCAGGCAACGCTGGGCAGCTTTCTTGAGAGCGGGGCGTTTTACTCGCACCTGCGGCGCTGCCGGCGAGTGTACCTGGAGCGGCAGCAGCTGTTTCTGGAGCTGGTGCGGAAGAAGGGCCTGCCGCTGACGTTTCCCGTCACTGGGCGCGGCATGAATCTTGCGGCGTACCTGCCCACGCAGGTCAACGATCGCCAGCTGAGCGAGCGGCTCCTGCAGCACGGCCTCGATACACCGGCGGTCTCGCAGTATGCCGCAGGCGCGCATCGGCCTGGTCTGCTGTTTGGGCTCACTGCGTTTGACCGGGCAGCCATTGAGCGTGGTGTCGAAACCCTGGCCACTGTCCTGCGCCCGCGTTGAAATCCGGGTGCGTGCGGACTCCTATAATCCACACGATGGCCGCGCACAAAAAGCCCCACCTTACCCCGGATCAACAGGTCGACGCACTGCGCGAAGAGCTGCGTCACCACGAGTACCTCTACTACGTGCTCGACACGCCGGAGTGGACCGATGCGCAGTACGACGCGCGCATGAACGAGCTGAAAGCGTTGGAGGCAGAGCATCCGGAGTTGCTGACACCGGATTCCCCCACGCAGCGTGTCGGCGGCAAAGTTAAAGAGGGCTTTGCAAAGGCGGCACACTCGCGGCCCATGTTGTCGCTCGACAACGCGTACAGCGAAGACGAGCTGCGGGCCTGGGGGGATCGCGTCGTTGGTGCGCTTGGTGAGGGTGAAGCTGTTCGGTACGTGTGCGAACTGAAGCTCGATGGTCTCTCGCTGGCACTGCAGTACATCCCGGGCAAACGTGGCGAGGCGGTGCTGCACTCAGGGCTGACGCGTGGCGATGGGTCCGTCGGCGAGGATGTGACCACCAACGTGCGCACCATCCGCACGGTGCCGCTGCATGTTTCGGCGGAGCGGCTGGCCAAGGCAGGCCTGCCATCGGCGTTCGAGGTGCGCGGCGAGGTCGTGCTGCCGCGCAAGGCGTTCGAACGCATGAACGCGGAGCGCGAGGCAGCGGGTCAGGCCCCTGCGGCGAACCCACGCAACGCGGCGGCAGGCACGCTGCGCACGGTGGATCCAAACGTGGTGGCCACGCGGCGCCTGGAGCTGTTTGCGTACTTCCTGCTGCGCGATGGCGATATGCTGCTGGCTGAGCAGTCCGGCGCGCTGGACGCGCTGCGGGGCGCGGGGTTCCTGGTCAACACGCATGCGCGCACGGCGCAGTCGCTGGATGAGGCGCTGGTATTTATCCGCGAGATGGAAGCCCTGCGCGACACGCTGCCGTATGAGATCGATGGCGTGGTGCTGAAGGTCGATGCCGTTACCCAGCAACGACGGCTGGGCTTCACGGGCAAGGCGCCGCGCTGGGCCATCGCCTACAAGTTCGCGGCGCGCGGCGCGGTGACGAAGCTCGACGATGTGCTATTCCAGGTGGGACGCACGGGCAAGGTAACGCCCATCGCGGCACTGGCGCCGGTATCGATCGGCGGCATTACGGTGAAGCGTGCGACGCTGCATAACCCCGATGAGATCGTGCGCCTGGGTGTGCGCATCGGCGATTATGTCGCGGTGGAACGCGGCGGGGATGTGATCCCCAAGATCACGGAGGTCGTGGACGATGCGGAGCACCCACGCGGCACCCGGGAGATCGTCTTTCCGACGCACTGCCCGGTCTGTGGCAGCGAGTTGGTGAAGCTCGAGGACGAGGTCGACTTTCGCTGCGTGAACGCCCAATGTCCGGCACGGGTGCGCGAAGAGCTGCTGCATTGGTCCGCACGCGGCGTGATGAACATTGAGGGTCTCGGCGAGGCGATGGTGGTGCAGCTGCTCGGGCAGGCGGACGATGAGGATGCCGAGCCGGCGGAGTTGGAAGACGGGCAGCCGGTGCAGACGCGCGAGCCGCTGGTGCGGTCGGTAGGCGACCTGTACCGGCTGACACGCGAGCAGCTGCTTGGGCTGGAGCGCGTGGGGCCCAAGACCGCCGATGCCCTGCTGGCGCAGATTGCGCGCTCCAAGACGGCCACGCTGGCACGTGTGCTCTTCGGGCTGGGCATTCGCTTTGTGGGCGAGCGGACGGCAGGGCTGCTGGCCGTGCAGTTCGGTTCCATCGATGCGTTGATGAACGCCACAGCCGATCAGCTGGAAGCGGTGAACGAGGTCGGCCCACGGGTAGCGCAGGCGATCGTCGACTTCTTTGCGGAAGACAAGAACCGTGCGCTGGTGCGGGACCTGCAGGCGCTTGGCTTCATCATGCCCGCGCCACAGCGCCAGGCCGGCGGACCGCTCGAGGGCGTGGTTGTGGTGCTGACGGGAACCTTTCCAACGCTGTCCCGCGAGGTCGCCAAGGAGCGCATCGAGGCCGCGGGTGGCAAGGTGGCTGGATCGGTGTCGAAGAAGACCAGCTTCGTGGTCGCCGGCGAAGAGGCTGGCTCCAAGCTGGACAAGGCACGCGACCTCGGCGTCGAGATCCTGGACGAGGCGGGTCTGCTCGAGCGGCTCGGCTAGGCGGGCGCACAGATCCCCCTTGCCAACGATCCATTCCCCGGGATATACACGCCGGGTACTATTTGAAGCGATTCAAACGTTTGTTCCGGAGCAACCATGCACTGCAGGACCTCTTTCGCCCGCCTGATTCTCGCCACAACCCTGCTGACTGCCGGGACCGCCTTTGCGCAGACCCCGAACACAGCGGCATCCAGGCCGTGGATGGACACCTCACTCACGCCTGATCAGCGCGCTGACCTTGTAGTGAAGGAGCTCACCTTGCCGGAGAAGATCCAGCTGGTGCACGGCATCGGCTGGGGACCCCTGCGGCAGGGCGCGCCGACGCCGGCGGACAACAACGGCGGCGCGGGTGAGGTGCTGGGCATTCCGCGGCTGGGTATCCCGTCAGTGCAGCAAGCCGATTCCGCAGTGGGCGTGCGCATGGCCGCGCCGGAGAGCCGCTATGCCACGCTGCTGCCCAGTGTGCTGGGCGCGGCCGCGAGCTGGGACCCGGTGGCGGCGCACCTGTACGGCGATGTGATCGGCCGCGAGCTGCGCGCGCAGGGATACAACCAGTCCATCGGCGGCGGTGTGGACCTCGCACGCGATCCGCGCAACGGTCGCCTCTTTGAGTATCCCGGCGAAGATCCAGTGCTGGCGGGCGTCACCGTTGGCCATCTGATCATGGGCGTGGAAAGCAATCAGATCATGGGCGACATCAAGCATTACGCGCTGAACGATCAGGAGACCGGGCGCACCGTGGTGGATGTGCAAATTGGGCACAAGGCGATGCATGAGAGCGACCTGCTGGCCTTTGAGATCGGCATCCGCGTCGGTCATCCGTCCTCGGTGATGTGCTCCTACAACAAGGTCAACGGCGACTGGGCCTGCGAGAACGACTACCTGCTGAACAAGGTTCTTAAGGGCGAGTGGCACTATCCCGGCTTTGTGGTCTCGGACTGGGAGGCAACACACACCACCGTTAAGGCTGCACTCGCAGGGCTAGATCAACAGCAGCCGGGCGATGAGCACTTTGGCAAGCCGCTGATGGATGCCGTGCAGAACGGCCAGGTGCCAATGAGCCGTCTGGATGACATGGTGCACCGGCTTCTACGGTCGATGTTTGCCGCGGGTGTTATCGATCATCCGTCCATGCCGCGCCATGTGGTCGATCCATTCAAGGGCCGCGACGATGCGCAGCACATCGCTGAAGAGAGCCTGGTGCTGTTGCGCAATGAGCACGGCGTGTTGCCCTTGACGCCTTCAGTCCATTCGATCGCGGTGATTGGCGCGCACGCCGATGTCGGCGTGATGTCCGGTGGTGGATCGGCGCAGGTCGACGCACCGGGTGGCGATGCGGTTTCGCCCGGCAAGCCTACGCGCTGGGGTCAGGCGGTCTACTTTCCGTCCGCACCGCTGAAGTACATTCGCGAGCACGCGCCGGGGGCCAAGGTGAGCTTTGATCCGGGCACCGATACCGCTGCCGCGGCTGCCCTGGCAGCGCAAAGCGACGTCGCCATCGTGTTCGCCGACCAGTACATGAGTGAAGGTGGCGATGCGCCGACGCTGGCGCTGCCGAACAACCAGGATGCCCTGATTGCGGCGGTCGCCAAGGCGAACCCGAAGACGGTCGTCGTGCTGGTGACCGGCAACCCGGTGAGCATGCCTTGGATCAACGAGGTCGCCGGTGTGATGGAGGCGTGGTACCCGGGTATTGCCGGTGGCCAGGCCATCGCGAACCTGCTCTTCGGCACCGTAAATCCCTCCGGCAAGCTGCCCATCACCTTTGCCAGGACCGAGAGCGATCTGCCGCATGCGCGCGTGTTCGGCATGAGCTACAACACACCCAAGAACGGTGGCCTGCCGGAACACTGGGTTTCGGAAGATAAGAAGTCCACCTTCCCCGCGGACCTTACGGAAGGCGCACGCTTCGGCTACAAGTGGTTCGACTCGGAGGGCAAGCAGCCGCTGTTCCCCTTCGGCTACGGCCTGTCGTACACGACCTTTCGCATGGCCGACCTGCACATGGAGTCCGGAGCCAAGACAGCAACGGTAACGGTGGAGAACACAGGCGGGCGCGCGGGCACGGAGATCGCGCAGGTCTATGTGCAGCTGCCGAAGGGCTCCGGTGAGAACTTCCGCCGGCTGGCCGGGTGGCAGCGCGTGGATCTGGCGGCCGGCGAACGTAAGACCGTCTCCATCGACATAGAATCACTGGCTTCGGCAAGTTGGAATGACAAAACCGAGAGCTGGGAATGGATGCCGGGCGAGTACACGATCTCGGCGGGGAGCTCCTCGCGCGAGCTGCCGCTCACGACCAAGGTGTCGATGAAATAACATGCGTACGGCGTCGGGGAGTGGTGGCCAGAGACGGGATCGAACCGCCGACGCCGGCCTTTTCAGGGCCGCGCTCTACCACTGAGCTATCTGGCCTTCCGCGAGGGAAGAGATCGACACGCGCTTGGGGGCGAATGCCGTTTGCGTTTCGATTCCTGCCTGTGTGGGAGGAGACTAGCCGCGCTGCGGATTGCGCTCGCAGGGGCCATCGAGAACGACTTCCAGAGTATAGCAATCTTCCGCGGCGAGACCAAAGCGACGCCCGACACCGGTGCTCTCGCAGTATGCTGAGGCCAATCCTGCTTTAAAAAGGTGCTGCATGTCCCCTCGTCGCTGCTGCGCTCTGTTGGCTCTGTTCGCTACCCTGGCGTGTAACCGGAGGAGCACGCAGGCGCAGACCGTGGTGCCGGGCAACAAGGCGACGGCGCACGCCCCGGCCCTGACCGCGGGCGAGACCCGCGCGACGCGCGCCTTCAACGCGGCCAAGGCGCTCGGCGCACCCGAGCTGTACGCCTTCCTCAAGCCCATGCCCAAGGGCGGGGAGCTGCACATGCACCTTTCCGGTGCGGTGTATGCGGAGACCTTTATCGCGGAAGCGGCAAAGCAGGGTTTGTGTGTCGCGCCGGTGGAGCCCGGCATACCCGCGGTGCCCGAAGGGCAGGATGCCGTGCGGCTGGTGCCGCCGCGTGAAAGCAAGCCAGGCGAGTGTGCGGCAGGGCAGGTTTCGGCTGCCGTTGCGAAAGGCCAGCAGAAACTCTATGAC
>CAXTFS010000086.1:10259-11667 GCA_964243395.1 uncultured Acidobacteriaceae bacterium
GCTCATAAGACCAGCTGACGGCAAACCCGGCGAGTGCGCGGCAGGGCAGGTCTCCGCAGCCGACGCACTCAAGCGTCAGCCACTCTATGACGACCTGATCGACAGCTTCTCCATGCGCGCCTTTGTGCCTTCGGAAGGCATCAATGGCCACGATCAGTTCTTTGCCACATTTGACCGCTTTGGGGGCTTGAAGAGCTTCACCGGCGAGTGGGTGGATGAGGTTGCCACGCGGGCTGCGGCGCAGAACGAGCAGTACCTCGAGTTGATGCAGACGCCCACGTTCACGCATGCCGCGACGTTGGGCTACAAGCTTGGCTGGCCAGCGGTTACCGAGTCGAACTACAAGCCAGAACTGGCGAAGCTTCGGGATGCGCTGCTAGGGGCTGGGCTCCGTGATGAGATCGTTGCCGATCGCGAGGAGTTCGCGAATGCAGAGACAACGCGGCGGGAGATAGAGGGTTGCTCCGCGATGCCGACGCCGACACCTGTGTTTCCTGACGTCCATGGACCGGACAAGCCGGCCTGTGACGTTGCCGTCCGCTGGCTCTACCAGGTCCTGCGCGGCTTTCCACCGCAACAGGTCTTTGCGCAGACACTGCTCGGCTTCGAGGTCGCACAGGCGGAGCTCGACAGCGGCAAACCGCAGGTGGTGGGGATTAACTTTGTGATGCCCGAGGACGGCCGCGTCTCCATGCGTGACTACCACCTGCAGATGCTCATGCTGGACTATCTGCACTCGGTGTACCCGAAGGTGCACATCTCCCTGCATGCGGGCGAGCTGGCCTTTGGCATGGTGCCGCCGGATGGTTTGCGCTTCCACATCCGTGAAGCCGTTGAGCTGGGCCACGCCGAACGCATCGGGCACGGCATGGATGTGCTCTATGAAGACCGGCCCAATGCGTTGCTGGCGGAGATGGCAGCCAAGCACATTGCGGTGGAGGTGAACCTCACGTCCAACGACGTCATCCTGGGCCAGACGCGGACCGATCATCCCTTGGCGGCCTATCGTGCAGCGGGCGTGCCCGTGGCACTGTCCACCGATGACGAGGGCGTAAGCCGCATCGACCTGACGCACGAGTATGTGAAGGGCGCCGAAGAGCAGAACCTCACCTACGTTGATCTGAAGCGCAGCGCCCGCAACACGCTGGAGCACAGCTTTGTGGGGGGTGCGAGCCTGTGGGCTGCACCCGATCGCTTCACTGAACGCGGTGCCCCGTGTGCGGCCGCAATCACTGCAACCAGCGTGCCCTCGCGTGGGTGTGCCGGCTTCCTTGCGGGGAACGAACGCGCACGCTTGCAGTGGGAGCTGGAACGGCGCTTTGCTGCGTTTGAAGCTGGCGTTCCCTAGCTCTGTCCAAGCTCCGGTCCCAGCTCTGTTCTTAGCTCCAGTTCGGACACGGTACACTGC
>CAXTFS010000087.1:0-11638 GCA_964243395.1 uncultured Acidobacteriaceae bacterium
ACTGCTGTACGGCCTCGGTCAGCCGTTCCTGGTAGCGGGCAAGATCCTCAACGTGCCGCAGCGCGCCACCCAGACGGCTTTCGGCGGAGATCTCGCCCTCATACAGCAGCTCGATGGCAGCACTGGCACCTGTGAACAGGCGTTCAGCGTTGCCGAGAAGACGTTTCTCTGCCTCCAACCTTGCGTCTTCCTCCCCGTCAGCGATCCCGGCAAACTCGATCTCGCGCGCCTGAAAGCTCCACAGATCCACCTGCCGCAGACGGTCGCCCTCGGCTCCACGCAGCGTCTCGAGTTCGCCCCGCACGGCTCGCCAGTGCGCGTGCGCCTTTGCGACGTCTTCGGTGCCAATGCCGGCCGAGCGATCCAGCAAAAGGCGCTGCTGTACCGGGTTGAAGGCGGTCAGGGTCTCCGATTGTGCGTGCACAAGGGCCAGCTCCGGTGCTAGTTGCCGCAGCACCGCAACGGTTGCCGGCTGGTTATTGACAAAGACGCGGCCCTTGCCGCTGGCGCCGATCTCGCGCCGCAGCAGGATCTCGTCTCCTTCCGCGTCGATCCCATTCTCTTCCAGCACCTGCTCGGCGCCCGGCGTGGCTTCAAAGACGCAACCAACGACCGCTTTTTCTGCCCCGAACCGCACCCCATCGCTCGTCGCCTTACCGCCCAGCAGCAGCACCAGCGCGTCGATGAGGATCGACTTGCCGGCGCCGGTCTCCCCGGTCAACAGGTTCAATCCCGGGCCGAACTCGGCAACCGTGTGGTCAATGACCGCGTAGTTTTCGGCCCTCAGCTCCAACAGCATGCGATTCTCAGCTCCAACCGTTTCTGAAGGCTAACCTTCGCCGCGGCTTCGCCTCGCCAGCGTAGCACGGCCGCTCGAGATCTCCGGCCGGTGGGGAGCACCACCGCGGGCACCGCCTGGAGGCTCCGGGTGTTTTTGCCCCGTACACTACAGAGGTCAATATGCTCCCTCTCGCACTGCTGCTTCAGGATGCGGCCTCGGCCGCAAACTCCTCTCTCTCCCCTTCGTCCCTGCCCGCCGGAGCGCACTCCGGTGCCCTGTCCGAGATGCTGCGCAACAGCGGTCCGACAGCGCTGACCGTCCTGGTTCTGCTGCTGGTCATGAGCGTTTTCTCCTGGACGGTGATCATCACCAAGTGGCGCGCCTTCAAGGATGCCGACACGCAGAACCGGCGCTTCGTACGTGCCTTTCGCAAGTCGGGAAGGCTGAGCGAGGTTGCGGCCGTGGCCGAGCAGTTCCGTCCCAGCCCGCTGGTTGCCGTCTTCAACGAAATCCATGATGAGTACCAGCGGCAGGCGGGCGGCCGCGGCACACCGCCCAACCCGCAGGCGCTCACCCGTGCGGCACAGACCGCCGCCAGCGAGTCTCTGACGCTGATGGAGCGCCGCTTGACCTGGCTCGCGACCATCGCGCAGATCGCTCCGTTCGTCGGCCTGTTCGGTACCGTGATGGGCATCATCGACGCCTTTCACGGCCTGGGCACGGCCGGCGCGGCCACCCTGCGCGCCGTGGCTCCCGGTATCAGCGAGGCCTTGATCACGACTGCCGGCGGTCTTGTGGTCGCCGTACCTGCCGTCGTTGGCTATAACCAGTTGACGGCCCGGCTGCGTGACTTCGGCGCCCGCATGGACGACTTCGGCCGCGAGCTCCTGAATGCGATCGAGAACGCCGCGCTGGCCGCGCCGCAGCCGACACCACCCCCTGTCCAGCAGGCTCCGCTGCAAACCTCGGCGTATGCCGGCGAAGAGCGTCGGAGGAGCTTTTAGTCCATGGCTTTCACTACGAACGGACGTACGCAAAGCGCTCTTTCCGACATCAACATCACGCCGCTGGTCGACGTTGTGCTGGTGCTGCTGTTGATCTTCATGGTGACTGCCCCCGTGTTGCAGAGCGGCGTGGAAGTGGCCGTCCCGCAAACCCGGTCCGTTAACCAGCTCACCGAGCAGCACCGCGTGATCACGGTCGACAAAGACCAGAATGTGTTTCTCGACGACAAGCCGGTTAATGTGCATGACCTGGCGCACCTGCTCACAGCGGGCAACGGTGCCAAGGAGACGGTGTACGTCCGCGCAGACCAGCGTGTGCCGTTCGGCGCGTTTGCGTCGGTCATGGATTCCGTGAAGCAGGCGGGCATTGTCAACATCAGCATCGTCACCCAGCCGTTCGACCACTAAGCCGTCACCCTGCAAGCCACCGCTATGAGCAGCGCACACCAGCTACGTGTTCGTGAGGTCCCGGACGACCCCGATCGCCTCGGCGGTGGCATCGCCGTGGCTGTGGGGCTACATGCCCTGCTCGCGGTGGCGCTTGTTGGGGCGGCTTACCTGAGCAGGACGAATCCCGACCGCTGGGGCGAGCACAGCGCCTCGGTCGGCGCAATCCAGGCCTCCATGGTGTCGTCGATCCCGCTGCCACCGCGTGCCAAGCCGGTTGAGAAGCAGGTACTCGCCTCGGAGGATGTCAACCAGGCGCCCCTGCCACCGCCCAAAGCTGCCACGCAGCCACCACCCAAGCCGACCGACATCCTGATCAAGGCCAAGACCCCTGAACCGGCCAAGCCCGCGCCGGTACACAGCGCCAATCCAGCGAAACCGGACGTGAAGGCTGAGCCCACCGAGGCTCCGCCGGTCAAGCATCCGCAACCGGCACCGGAATCCCCCAAGGCCCGCACGGGGGAGACCACAGCGACCCAGTTGCCCGAGGCCATTTCGCAGTCTAAGAACGGGACGGCCACCGCGACCGTTGAAGATCGCACCTTTGGTGCCCGGTACGCCTACTACCTGCGCGGGGTCAGCCAGCGCGTTTCGCAGGACTGGTACTCGCAGGAGGCAGACGCGCGTGCTTCGCAGGGCAAACGCGTCACGCTGCTCTTCGATATCGACCACGATGGCGTCCCCGGCAACGTGCGTGTGGAGACCCGCAGCGGTTCCCCCACGCTGGATGCCTCGGCCGTCCGCGCGGTGCAGCGGGTAGACGGCTTCGGCCCGTTACCGGCAGGCGACCACATTACGATCGAGTTCAGCTTTGACTACAAGCAGCCCTGAGGCGAACCGCCCTTCGGGGAGATACCCCGCGACGCGAACGTTTCCGGGCCGCACCAACCGTGGTACAGCCCCCCATCCCCGGTGCAAGTGCGTCTACATTGAGGAGGATGGCAGGTTTGTATCGTGTGTCTTTGTCGCTGAGGGAGATCGGACGTCTGGGCGTGCTTGCCCTTGCGGTTGTATTCGGGGCTGGCTGCGCGGGGCGTGCCGAGGCGCAGGATCCCTTTCACCTGGAAACCAGTACCGGCGCCGAGCGCCTGCGGTTGGCCGCCGCGAACTTCAAGGTAGGCGCCGCCGACGGTGAGTCGGCCAGTCTCGTTCACACCTTCGACACGACCCTCTACGCCGATCTGGGGAACGCCGGCATCTTCGACCTGGTGACCAAAAGCATGGCACCCCAGTCAGAGCCCGGTTCACCCGCAGAGATCAACCTGGGTCAGTGGGCCGCGGCTCCGGCCAGCGCCGGCATGGTTGCCTTTGGCAATCTGGGCAGCGCCGGCGGGCACCTGGTCGTCAATGGCTTCCTCGACGACACCCGCAACACACAGTTTCCGCAGGTCTTTGCCAAGCGCTACAGCGACGCAACAACGGAAGACGGCGCCCGCCAGATCGCGCACAAGTTTGCTGACGAGATCATCTTCCGGTTGGGTGGCGGCATTCAGGGCATCGCTGAATCCAAGATCTTCTATGTGCACTTCACCGGCACCGGCAACAAAGAGATCTGGGGCATGGACTATGACGGTGCCAACCAGCATGCCATCACGCACCTGAACGAGATCTCCCTGTCGCCGCGCGTGTCGCCGGATAACTCTCGCATCGCCTTTAGCTCACTCGGCCATGATGGCTTTCAGCTCAAGGTGTATTCCCTGCTGCTGGGGCGCATGGTCAGCTTTAACTCCGCCGGCGGCACCAACCTTTCGCCCGCCTGGGCGCCCAACGGGCAGCAACTCGCCTATTCGTCCTCCCGCTCCGGGGATCCGGAGATCTGGGTCGCGGATGCCCAGGGCGCTTCGGCTCGCCGTCTGACCAGCTTTCGCGGCCCGGACGTCTCGCCGACCTGGAACCCCAAAACGGGGGCGCAGCTTGCCTGGATCAGCGGCCGCACCGGGTTGCCGCAGCTGTACATCATGGATTCGGACGGATCGGGCGTGCAGCGCATGACCGATGGCGGCTATGCGACGTCACCGTCGTGGTCACCGAACGGCCAGTTCATCGCCTACGCCTGGGACCGTAAGTACGGCCCGGGTGCACCGGGTGGGCAGGACATTTACGTGATGGAGATCGCCACCAAGCGTTGGATCCAGCTGACCCATGACATCGGCCGCTGCGACTTTCCATCCTGGTCGCCCGATGGACGCCATCTCGTCTACGCCAACTCGCCCGATGGCCGCGCCGACCACACACGCATCATGACGATGCTGGCGGACGGTACCGGCAAGCGCTCGCTCACCAACTCTGGTTCCGATATGCCGAACTGGAGCTGGCGCTAAGACTTACGACCGCGGGCCAGAACGCCCACTTACACTGAAGGCGACACGAAATCGTACCTGTACAACGCACCAAGCCGGGGAGAAGACCGAAATGAATGTAAGCCGACCGTCGTACCTGACCAGAACAGCCATTACCCTGAGCCTGGCCATGATGGTGGTCACGGGATGCCACAAGAATACCGCACCCGTGGCGCCGAACGCGCTGCCGCCCGACACCACGGGACCCGCACCGACCGCCTCGATCACGGCCGATCCCCTTGCGATCGATCTTGGCCAGCCTGTGGTGCTGAACTGGCGCACCACGAACGCGACGAGCGTCAGCATCGACGGCATCGGCAACGTCGCGGTGAACGGCACTCAAACGGTCTCTCCGGCGAATTCCACCAATTTCCACTTAGTTGCCAAAGGTGACGGCGGGACGACCGAAGCCAATGTACGCGTCACCGTACGTGTGCCGCAGGTTCCCGGCGGCAATGCTGCGAACACCTCCGGCGCCGGCACCAGCGACATGGGCTCCGACGCTGCCTTCCACGCCGCCGTGCAGGATGTTTACTTCGATTACGACAGCTTCGATCTGCGGCCTGATGCGGAGACCAACGTCGAAGGCGCGGCACGCTATCTGAATCAGCATCCGGCGATCAAGGTACTGGTCGGCGGTTACTGCGATGACCGTGGCTCCGCTGAATACAACATCACCCTTGGCGAAAACCGTGCCAACGCAGCCAAGACGGCGCTGGTGAGCGCCGGCGTCTCCGCTGCCCGCGTCCGCGTGGTGAGCTATGGCAAAGAACGCCAATTCTGCACCGAGGAGAACGAGAGCTGCTGGCAACAGAACCGCCGGGCCCAGTTCACCGTGGACCGCTAGCTCCGCAGCAATACGCCCCGTGGCCGGATGTTTGTTCTCGCAGGCATCCGGCTGCTTTCACGAACGTTCCGTCATAGGAGTCTGACGCTTATGCTCTCCTCGCGTCTCCGCCGCCACCTCGCACCCGCACTGGTCCTATTCGCCCTCTCCGCACGTCCTGCCTTCGCGGTCAGCAAGGACATGGTGCAGCTCCAGACGCAGGTGCAGCAATTGCTGGATGCCGTGGCCCGTCTGCAACAGACCAGCGACGAACGTGCCGGTGTGCTGCGCGACCTTGTACAGCAGACCGTGGATTCAGTGAACAAGATGTCGATCACCGTGAATGGCATGCAGCTGAAGCTGCAGAACCAGGGCGATGCGCAGTCGACACGCAACGACCAGATCTCAGGTCAGGTACAGTCGCTCAATGACTCGCTCGACGAGCTGAAGGCACGCATGCAGCGGGTGGAAAAATCACTGACCGATCTGCAGGGTCAGGCGCAGTCCACCAACGCCATGCTCGGCAATCTGCCGGGAGCGAACGGCGGTGGAGGTGCGAGTAACCCGCCACCCGCGACACCTCCGCCGTCCAGTGCTCCTGCATCCGCGCCGCCACCCCAAGGGAACGCAACCGATCTGTCGCCAACACGCTCTGCGCCCGCCACGGGTCCCTCGGCGGGAGACATGTACCGCGCCGCGTACAGCGACTACATGTCCGGCAAGTACCCGCTCGCCACCTCGGAGTTCGCCGATCTGATCAAGGCGTATCCGGAGGACAACCTCTCGGGCAACGCCTACTTCTACACGGGCGAGATCGATCAGCGTGCCTCCAAACAGGCCGCGGCCATCAAGAGCTATGACGCGGTCCTCGAACGCTACCCGGATAACGCCAAGATCCCTGCTGCACACCTGCACAAAGGCGAAGCATTGATCGCGACGAAGCAGACGGACGCGGGTGTCCGCGAGCTGAAGACGCTGGTGTCGCGTTTTCCGAACTCCCCGGAAGCGGCACAGGCACGTACACGCCTGAGTGCGCTGGGCGTGTCCGCCCGCCGCTAAGGTCTACGGCATCGCGGGGTCCGCGTCGCCTGCAAATCTAGTTGCGAATACTTGCCAGTGCGCCAGTCAGCTCTGCCACCTTCTCCGCGCTGAGTGGAAGGCGCGGAAGACGCGGAACACCGCCGAAGTACCCGTTCCAGTCGCACCCATACTTCACCGCAGCCACGCCCCCCGCCTCACAAATCTGCTCCACGCCAGCCAGCCGTTGTGAGCGCTCGTCAGCGAGTGCCCGGTCGCCATCCTTCCAGGCCGCATACGCTTCGAAACAGGCCTGCGGAGCGCACGCGGCCAGGGGCGGTGCAAACCCGGAGACACCCGCTTCGAACAGGGGGAGCACGTCACTCGCCCGTCCCGCGGACAGGATCTGGAAACCAACAGCCTTGGTCCTTGTCTTCATACTGGGTGGGGCCGCAGCGGTTGGCGATGCGACCGCGGTTCCACCGCTCAGGTTTGCAATGGAGACCAATGCTCCTTGTGACGCCGGTGGCTGTGCGGCTGCCTGCAGCATGCGCCGTGTCACAGCCTCGAAGACCGGGGTGACCGTCACCTCATGCCGGACGGCGGCCGTCGCCGCAAACAATGCCTCCGTCCGCTCAAGGTCCAGATTTGCATCGAGCAAACCAAGCACACGTTCGTGGGTTGCAAGGCGGCCTACGATGCTCACCGGCAGTTGCAGGGAGGGTGCGGACGCGTCGCTCCACAAAACCAGCGGCAGCGGCGACGCATCGGCAACGGCCTGGAAGAAGAGCAGCAGTTCACGTGCGTCGTCCGCGTGCACGAGGCGCGCCCAGTCTGTGGGGGGCGCCAGCACGACCGCGTCGAACCCTGCGTCCGCCGCGTGTTGTGCCAGATCCAGCGCGGCGCGGACGCTCGCACGCTCCACACCCGCCAGCAGGACCTCCCCAATGCCCGCGGTAGCGCCGGCTGCCTGTAGCAGATCGTAGCTTTCGGCATCGGTCAGTGCTGCTGCTTCGCCGCCGGGAGCGAGCGCGATCAGACCGGCCGCTGGTCCCAGCGAATAGCGGGCGACATTGTGCTCCAGCTTGCGAAGGTAACTTGCACCATCGCGGTAGAACGGGCAGGTGAGCGGAACAAAAAGCCCTTGCAACAACATGCATCCAGTGTAGATGGACGCTTCCTCGTCCCCTTAAAGGAGCGCGGGCTCGCGTTGCGCCGCGTGCAACTCCTGCAGGCACTCCACGTGCCCTTTGCCCGTCTGCAGCGCCTCGATGCCCTCCACAGCCGCGCGCGCCGCGGCAACAGTTGTGATCATCGGGACACGCGCCGCCACGGCAGCACGCCGCAAGGCCTGCTCGTCAAAAACAGCATCGGCCCCGGTGGGCGTGTTGATGATCAGGTTGACCCGCTCGCTCTTGATAAGATCAACGATGTTTGGCCGGCCTTCGTCCACCTTGAAGACCCGCTCGACCTGCATACCCGCATCCTCAAGGACCGCCGCGGTGCCATGCGTCGCCACCAGCCGAAAGCCCGCATTGGCGAACCGCCTGGCCAGCCCCGCAAGGGCTCCCTTGTCACGGTTGTTCACGCTGAGAAACACGGTCCCTTCGGTTGGCAGGATCAATCCAGCCGCGGTCTGGGCTTTAGCGAACGCCTCACCGAAGCTGCGGCCCACACCCATCACCTCGCCGGTGGAACGCATCTCCGGGCCAAGCACCGGGTCCACGCCTTGGAACTTCGCCCAGGGGAACACGGGAGATTTCACGAAGAAGTGATCACCGGTGTTGAGGTCCTCACCGCTGGCCACCGACTCCGGCAGTAGATCGCGCAAACGCTGCCCGGTCATCAGGCGCGACGCGATCTTCGCCAGTTGCACACCTGTTGCCTTGGAGACGTAAGGCACCGTACGAGACGCGCGAGGGTTGACCTCGATCACGTAGACTGTGCCGCGCTGCACGGCGAACTGCAGGTTCACCAGGCCAATTACATTCAGCGCCAGAGCCAGCTTGCGCGTATGCGTACGAATGGTCGCCAGCACCTCGGGTGTGAGGTCGACGGAGGGCAACACGCACGAGGAGTCGCCCGAATGCACTCCGGCTTCTTCGATGTGCTGCATGATGCCGGCGATCACGACGTCCGTCCCATCGCACAGAGCGTCGACGTCCACCTCCATCGCATCTTCGAGGAAATGATCGATCAGCACCGGACGTTCCTGCGAGTACTCGATCGCGGTGGCCATATAGCGACGCACGGCCTCATCGTTGTAGGCGAGCACCATGGCGCGTCCACCCAGCACGTAGGAGGGTCGCACCAGCACCGGGTAGCTCACACGCCTTGCACCGGCAAGCGCTTCCTCGACGGAGGTCGCCATCGCTGCGGGCGGTTGCGGAATGTTCAAATCTTCCAGCAGCTTGCCGAAGCGCTTGCGATCTTCCGCCAAATCGATCGACTCAGGCGACGTGCCAATGATCGGTACACCCGCAGCTTTGAGCGGCAAGGCGAGATTTAGCGGCGTCTGGCCACCAAACTGAACGATCATGCCGATCTCGGCGCCGGCGGAGGCCTCGTGGTGGTACACGGCGAGCACATCTTCAAAGGTCAGCGGCTCAAAGTAGAGGCGGTCCGACGTGTCGTAATCCGTTGAAACCGTCTCCGGATTGCAGTTGACCATGATGGTCTCGAACCCGTCCTCACGCAGTGCAAAGGCCGCGTGGCAGCAGCAGTAATCGAATTCAATGCCCTGCCCGATGCGGTTCGGTCCTGAGCCCAGGATGATGACCTTCTTGCGTGCGCTCGGCGCAGCCTCGTCCTCCTCGTCGTAGCAGGAGTAGAGGTATGGCGTGAAGCTTTCAAACTCTGCTGCGCACGTATCCACAAGCTTGAACACGGGCCGCACGCCGAGCCGTTCGCGTGTCGCGCGTACGTGGTCCGCACCGTCTTTGCCATCAAGGCCGAAGATGCGCGCGAGCCGCTCGTCAGAGAGTCCCATCCGCTTGGCGATCTGCAGATCAAAGGCTTCAAGCGAATCCAGGCCACGCTCCCCGAGCGATCGCTGCTCGTCCGCAATCAACTTCATCTGGTGCAGAAACCAGGGGTCCATGCCGGTGAGCCGCGCGGCTTCACGGACCGTCATGCCCTGCTCAAAGGCATAGCGCAGGTAGCTCAGACGCTCCGGATGCGGCGTGACGAGGCGCTGCGTCTGACGCCGCGGATCGATGGTCTCGCTGCCGGCCTTCTTGCCCGTCTCCAGCGAGCGTACCGCTTTCATCAGGGCTTCCTTAAAGGTGCGGCCAATCGCCATCACCTCGCCCACGGACTTCATCTGCGGCCCGAGGACTTCGTTGGCGCCCGGAAACTTTTCAAACTGCCACTTCGGAATCTTGACGACCACATAGTCGATCGTCGGTTCAAAGCACGCCGGCGTGGCCTTGGTGATGTCGTTCTGCAGCTCGTCGAGCGTGTACCCAACCGCCAGACGCGCGGCGATCTTCGCGATCGGAAAGCCGGTGGCCTTGGACGCCAGCGCCGACGATCGCGACACGCGCGGGTTCATTTCGATCACCGTCATGCGGCCGGTCTGCGGATCGACCGCAAACTGCACGTTCGAGCCGCCCGTCTCGACACCGATCTCGCGAATCACGGCGATGGCGGCATCGCGCATGCGCTGGTACTCGCGATCGCTTAACGTCTGTGCAGGCGCCACCGTGATCGAGTCGCCGGTGTGCACACCCATGGGATCGAAGTTCTCGATCGAGCAGATGATCACAACGTTGTCGTTCAGATCGCGTACGACCTCGAGCTCGTACTCCTTCCACCCAAGCACCGACTCCTCAAGCAGGCACTCGTGCACGGGCGAAAGATCGATGCCGCGCGAAAGAATCTCCATCAACTCTTCGCGGTTGTAGGCAATCCCGCCGCCCGAGCCGCCCAGGGTGAAGCTGGGTCGAATCACGACCGGAAAACCGAGCTTGGTCGCGAATTCAAGCCCATCGCGCAGGTTGTTGACCAGCATCGACCGTGGCATGTCGAGCCCGATCTTGTTCATCGCATCTTTGAACAACAGGCGGTCTTCGGCCTTCTTGATGGCTTCCAGCTTGGCGCCGATCAGCTCCACCCCAAGGCGGTCCAGCACGCCCTTGTCGGCCAGTTCCACGGCGAGGTTCAGTGCCGTTTGTCCCCCCACCGTGGGCAGCACGGCGAAGACGCCACTTCCCGGCCCGGTACGCGGCATGCGCTCGCTTTCGACGCGCAAGATTTCCTCAACGTACGCCTCGGTCAGCGGCTCAATGTAGGTGCGATCGGCGACCTCCGGATCCGTCATGATCGAGGCCGGATTGGAGTTCACCAGCACGACCTCGTAGCCCTCAGCCTTGAGCGCCTTGCAGGCCTGTGTGCCGGAATAATCGAACTCGGCCGATTGGCCAATGACGATCGGCCCGGAGCCGATCACGAGGATCTTGGCAATGTCATTCCTGCGCGGCATTTACTTCTTCCACTCCTCCATCATCCGGCGAAAGTCACGGAAGAGGTAATGCGAATCATGGGGCCCGGGGGAAGCTTCTGGATGGTACTGCACGCTGAACATCGGGTCCGTCTTGTGCTTCAACCCGGCCAGCGTGTTGTCGTTCAGGTTCACGTGCGTAACGGCTACATCCTCCGGCAGGCTCTCCGGGTCCACGTTGTAATTATGGTTCTGCGCGGTGATCTCCACCTTGCCGGTGTCGAGATTCTTGATCGGATGGTTGCCGCCATGGTGGCCGAACTTCAGCTTGTAGGTCTTGCCGCCTAACGCCAACCCGAACAGCTGGTGGCCCAGGCAGATGCCGAACAGGGGCTTCTTGCCCTGCAGCTCCCGAATGGTGGTCTGCGCGTAATCCAGCGGCTCCGGATCGCCCGGCCCGTTCGAGAAGAAAATGCCGTCCGGCTCCATCGCCAATACTTCGGCAGCGGTCGTCTGCGCCGGGACCACTGTTACCCGGCAGTTCTCGCGGGAAAGCATGCGCAGAATGTTCTGCTTGATCCCGAAGTCGTAGGCCACAACGTGCAGTTCGTCTACGGCAGCCCGGTTCTGCTCTGGCAACAGATTGTCGCCAGTCCCATTGCGCGGCTCCTGGCCGTTCCACTGGTACGACTGCTTGGTAGACACGACACTGGCGAGATCGGTTCCATCCATCGAGCGATGGGCGCGGGCTTTGGCCACCAGCGCCTGGGGGTCACTCACGTC
>CAXTFS010000088.1:0-11513 GCA_964243395.1 uncultured Acidobacteriaceae bacterium
TTCTACTACCTCAACGACTACGCCGGGGTGGAGCAGTTTGCCCAGAGCCAGGAGACCGGGGAGATTGATACGCGCAGGGTCCAGGGCCAGGGGGACTTTGCCGAACAGTGGAGCCGCAACCTAACCGAGCGAGGCTTTGTTGTTGCTTCCGCGATTTGAGCATTCTAGATGCTTAAGTGGTTAGCAGTCTAAACGCCTAAGTCACTGACCAGATAAGTAACAACTGCACGGTTGAGCGCCAGGTACATATCACGAAGGAGGTGAGAAGCAGATCCCTCAACTGCGCCAGGAGATGACCTTTGGGGTAGACCGTAATACGCCAACCACTCTGATATTCACGATGCATTTAAAAGGGCCTCGCCTGATGCACTTCGATTGCATTTGGCGTCGCGCACAATGCTGCTACAAGGCAGGTCTTCTCGCATGCCATCGGGTGGTTCGTTCAAAGTTAGCCGCGAGAGCTAGTACCCTTGCCTCGGTGAAATGCGGGCCCGCGATGGTCAAACCAATGGGAAGCCCGTCTGGACTGAAGCCGCATGGGATGCTGATTGCCGGAATGCCGTAAAGGTCGAACGCGAGGGAGTTGAAGGTGTTTTCGGGTTCACTCGGCTTGGGCTTCTCCTCGCGCTCAAGCTCGTCCGCAATGGATCGTGGATTGACCCGGTTCGTAGGCAGGACTACAAGATCGAAAGTGTCGAAGGCGTCGTCAATGGTCTTGCGAAGCTCGGCCAGATGCCAGTTTGCCCGGACGAGATCCGCGGCGCGACTGGCGCTGGATTGAGCGGGATCGTTCAGTTCCTGCACTGTGCCTTCTACTACCCTGCGTGTCTGGAGTGAGTAGCTACCTGCCTGACGACGGAAGATATCTTCATGGACAGCTTCCACTTCGGCAGCCCGGATCAAGGTCCAGTCGAGAGCATCAGTAGCGGGGAGGTGAACGTCGTGGACGGATTTGACCAATGGCCGAAGCACCTCGATCGCGGCCTCGACCGCGGCAGCGGTGCTGGCTTCGAGCCGATCGAAGAAGGGTTCGCGCGGAATGCCGATCCTGAGACCCGAGACGGGTTGCCGCATGGCCTCAACATAGTTTTCGGCAGCATGGTCCACGCTGGCAACGTCACGTTTGTCGTAGCCCGTCATGCACGTCAGAAGGAGGGCGGCATCATCTACGCTGCGGGTGATGGGACCGCAATGATCAAGCGAATAGATCAGCGGAAAGATACCGCGCAACGAGATAAGGCCATAGGTTGGCTTTAGACCGACAACGCTGCACCATGCCGCTGGAATACGGATGGAACCTCCAGTGTCTGTGCCGAGCGCCCCGGGGACGAGTTCGGCGATTACGGCCGCAGCAGAGCCCCCGGATGATCCACCAGGGACGCGATCATTCGCCCAAGGGTTATGAACCGGGCCGAAGTAGCTGGTCGCAGAAGAGCCGCCCATGGCGAACTCGTGGAGATTAGTTTTGCCAAGCACAATGGCACCAGCATGACGAAGTTGGGAAACGACGAAGGCGTCTTCTGTCGGGACCCTGTCATCGAAGACGAGGCTGGCCATGGTGGTGCGGATACCCGCAGTGTCAATGTTGTCCTTGATGGCGATGGGAACGCCGTGCAGAGGTCCTCGGAAGCGTCCTGCAGCAGCTTCGGTATCGAGGGCAGCAGCTTCGCGCAGGGCGCTCTCGCGAGCCACGGTAATGAAGGCGTTGAGTTTGGGATTGAGTGCATCGACACGCGCGAGCAGGGCTTGGGTCAGGGCTGTTGCGGTGAGCTCGCGACGGCGAATGCGTGCGGCGGCCTCGGTCAAAGAGAGTGCATGCAGCGCTGTGTCGCCAACTCCCCCGAACGAAGACACGGGTGCGGCGCTGGCGCAGGTGGCAAGCGCCGTCTGTTGCAGGAACCGCCGACGGGTAATCTCGAACATGAAGGGACCGTGCTCCTCCTGCTTGCCGCGAAGCCCGTCTTCGGCTGTGACGAGCCTTTCTGAAACAGATCGCTTGGCAACGTATGTACGGACACTGTATACCGGGGGCGCAACCTGGAACAGTTAAGCGGGTACGCAGAGGCGAATGGTAGAGCTTGTAAAGCGCGGAGCTACGGCTGACTCCATGGGGGAGCGGAATCAGCAGGTGCGTGAAACAGTGGAGCGCATCCTGACTGAGGTGGAGCAGCGCGGCGACGCGGCCGTTCGGGAGTTGAGCCTCAGGTTCGATGGTTGGGATCGCGAATGCTACCGCCTGGAAGCACATGAGGTAGAGGAGTGCATCGCCTCTCTGTCGAAGCAAGAGCTGAAAGACATTCAGTTTGCGCAGGCGCAGGTGCGGAACTTTGCAAGAGTCCAGCGTGAGTCGATGCAGGACGTTGAAGTAGAAACGTTGCCAGGAGTGGTTTTGGGCCACCGACATATCCCGGTAAACGCGGCGGGGTGTTACGTGCCGGGTGGGAAGTATCCGCTGCTGGCGTCGGCTCACATGTCCGTGATCACGGCGAAGGTGGCCGGAGTTCCACGAGTTGTCACCTGCGCGCCGCCGTTCAAGGGGGCGCTCGCCTCGGCGATTGTGGCGGCGCAGTCGATGGCCGGCGCGGATGAGATTTACTGTCTCGGCGGCGTGCAGGCGATCGCGGCCATGGCGCTGGGTACGGAGACAATCACCGCTGTCGACATGCTTGTCGGACCTGGAAATGCGTATGTGGCTGAAGCAAAGCGCCAGCTGTTCGGACGTGTCGGGATTGACCTGTTCGCGGGCCCGACTGAAACGCTGGTGATTGCGGACGAGTCCGTAGATGGCGAAATGTGCGCGACGGACCTGCTCGGTCAGGCCGAACATGGGCCAGACAGCCCGGCGATTCTGCTCACAACTTCTGAAGCGCTCGCGCAGGAGACCCTGCGCCAGGTGGATCGTCTGCTCGGCATCTTGCCGACGGCTGAGATCGCGCGGAAGGCGTGGGAGACTCATGGACAAGTAATGGTCGTCGAGAATGACGAGGAGATGTTGCGCGTGGCCAATGAGATCGCCTCGGAGCACGTCCAGGTGATGACCCGTGACCCGGAGTACTTCTTGCAGCACATGACCAACTATGGCGCGCTCTTCCTCGGCCAACGCACCAATGTGGCTTATGGTGACAAGGTGATCGGCACCAATCACACACTGCCCACCCGCAAGGCGGCGCGATACACGGGCGGCTTGTGGGTCGGCAAGTTCCTGAAGACCTGCACCTACCAACGGGTACTTACTGACGACGCTTCAGCAGCTGTTGGCGAGGTATGCTCGCGACTTTGCGCGCTGGAGGGGTTTGCAGGCCATGGTGAGCAGGCCAACCTGCGGGTGCGTCGCTTCGGTGGCCGTCAGGTTCCCTACGCAGGCAAGGTAGACGCCCGCGAAGGTGCAGCCGGAGAAGCGGAAGCTCTCAGCGTATGATTCTGCCGAAGACGCCGTCGCTGCGCCTTAACGGTCAGCGTGCCTTGATTACTGGTGCGGGGCGCGGGATCGGGCTTGCGGCCGCCGCGGCGCTTGCAGAGGCCGGCGCCCACGTGGTGCTGGCGGCGCGATCGCAAACAGAAATCGAGGCTGGAGCCGAGGCGATACGCGCAGCCGGTGGTAGTGCCGAAGCATTCGTGTGTGACGTGCTGGACTGCGCAGCTACGCAGAATGCAATCGCGGCGGTTGACGCTTTCGACGTGTTGGTGAACAACGCCGGAACAAACCGGCCAAAGCCCCTGACCGACGTTACCGAAGACGACTTCGATGCCGTGATGGATCTGAATGTGCGGGCAGCCTACTTTGCCGCGCAGACGGTAGCTCGCGCCATGATCGCAGCAAAGAAGCGTGGCTCTTTGATTCATATGGGGTCTCAAATGGGGCATGTCGGCGGACGCGAGCGGACGCTGTATTGCGCGTCCAAGTGGGCGCTGGAGGGCATGAGCAAGGCAATGGCTCTGGACCTTGCGCCCTTTGGTATTCGGTCAAACACAATCGCTCCGACCTTTACGGAGACAGCCATGACACGTCCCTTCCTGCAGGTAGAGGAGTTTCGGCAGGAGATCCTTGGAAAGATCAAGCTCAGCCGGTTTGGTACGGTTGAGGACGTGATGGGGGCGGTTGTGTACCTGGCCTCGCCAGCTTCGGCCATGGTGACGGGAACAAGCCTCATCGTTGATGGCGGGTGGACTGCGGACTAGGCATGAGAGAACAAGCCAAAACGAGTTCGATCGTTCGCGACAGCAAGCACCACTCCTCGTTGAAGGAACGCCTAGCCGGGCGAGAGTTGGTCGTGGGCACCTTCGTCAAGACTCCCTCGCCCATCGTCGTAGAGGTTCTTGGGCAAACTGTGCTGGACTGCCTGTGCCTCGATGCGGAACACGCCCCCTTTGACCGGCCAACCCTCGATACCTGTATCTTCGCGGCGCGGGCTGCCAACATGGACGTGCTGGTACGTGTGCCTTCGGGCGCGCCGGACCACCTGCTGAATGCGTTGGACTGCGGCGCCACCGGCGTTATGGTGCCGCATGTGCGGTCAGTGGCGGAAGCCAAAGCTGTGGTCCTAGCGGCGCATTACGGGCCTGGAGGCCGCGGCTATGCCGGATCTTCGCGAGCAGCCGGATACACGACCTTGCCCATGGCGCACCACCTGGCAAGGAGTGCCGAACGAACAGTGGTGATCGCCCAGATTGAAGATCCGGAGGCAATCGAGGCGGTGGAGGCGATCGCCGCGGTTGCGGGTCTGGATGCATTGTTCGTTGGCAGGGTCGACCTCACGGTTGCGTATGGGGCCGAGACACAGGATGACCCGCGCGTGGTGGCCGCGGTGGAGCGGGTTTGTGCTGCCGGCCTGTCCGCGGGCAAGCCCACGGGCATGTTTCTGGCACGGGTGGAAGAGACAGCATACTGGCAAAGCCGGGGCGCATCTCTGTTTCTGCTTGGGTCGGACCACGGCCTCTTGCTTGCAGGGGCGAACGAACTCGTACGTCGGGTGAAAGACTAATGCTTGCTGAGCGTCAGCAGAGGAGAACGCATGAGTACTGCAGCATGCCCCGCGGGGTTTGAGGGACAGGTTCGATACGTCAAGGCGCCCCGCCGAAGCTCAATGGCGGACACGGCGGATGTGGTCGGGCTTGTCGGAGAGATCCTGGCGGCCGTGCGAACAAGCGGCGACCTGGCGGTACGGGAATACTCGCGACGTTTCGATGGGACGGACCTGGATACCTTTGAGGTGAATGCGGCCGAGCGTGCCGACGCCGTGGAAGCGATGGACCCGCAAACCCGAGCGGACACCGAGTTCGCGATTGAAAATGTTCGCCGATTCGCGCAGGCACAACTGAACACAATTCAGCCGCTTGAGATGGAGGCTTTGCCGGGACTCCACCTGGGACACCGCGTCATCCCGATTGAGCGTGTCGGCGCTTATGTGCCGGGTGGACGTTTTCCGTTGCTTTCAGCGCCCATCATGACCATTGTGCCCGGGAAGGTTGCCGGTTGCGATGAGGTGGTGGCCTGCCTGCCGCCGAACGCACACAAAGCCATGATTGCCGGGTGTCATCTGTCCGGGGCAGACCGTATCTTCCGCATCGGCGGCGCCCAGGCGATCGCCGCGATGGCGTATGGCACAGAGAGCGTTCCACAGGTCAACAAGATCGTAGGGCCGGGCAATGCTTTCGTGAACGAGGCCAAGCGCCAAGTGTTTGGCCCTGTCGGCATCGACCAGCTCGCAGGTCCCTCGGAGATCTTCGTCGTAGCCGACCACACGGGCGACGCGGAGCTGATTGCCACCGATCTACTGGCGCAGGCTGAACATGATGTGCGCACACGTGTAGGACTGATCACCACGGACCAAGCCCTGGCAGAGGCGACCGCCCGCGAGGTTCTGCGGCAGCTCGAAACTCTCACAACCGCAAAGATAGCCGGCGAGAGCTGGGCCAACTACGGCGAGATCACCGTATGCGAAAACCAAACGGCCATGATTCGTTACTCAGACTTCATCGCCGCCGAGCACCTCCAGGTGCACACTGCGGAACCCAAGACCTTTGCGAAAAAACTTCGCAACTACGGTTCCCTCTTCATCGGTCAGAATGCCAGCGTGGTGTACTCGGATAAGTGCGTAGGCACCAACCATACGTTGCCCACCATGCATGCGGGCCGTTACACCGGCGGACTTTGGGTGGGGTCTTACGTGAAGATCGCGACGCACCAATGGCTGGACGACAGCGCTATCGACTTGGTGGCTCCACCCGCGACTCGCCAAAGTGCGAGCGAAGGCCTGGAAGGACACCAGCGGGCGGCAGCCATTCGCTTTGACCGTAGGGCAGCCACGTTTGCATCTATCACGCGGTGATGAACTTCGGGCCCTGGCTGACTGGGGCTGAGGCAAACGTCGGCATCTGCGGACTTTCCGTACCCCGGACTACGAAGAGAACGACGGGAGAGGAAGAGGTGTTCCGAAAGCTGTGCTGCACGCCGATGGGCATGGACAGCGTGTCGCCTGCGCCCAGGAACAGCGACTCTTCTGCACCGTCGTTTAGCCAGCTGATCTCGATCATGCCGCTCTGGACAAAGAGGACCTCCACCTCCTTGCGTGCATGCATCGGAACATAGGCTCCGGTTTGCAAGCTAAGTTGGCGAAGATTGAAATCGTGCGGCCACCAGCCCTGGATGGGACCAGTCGGGAACCCGTCCGCAGTGACCTGCGGAACAATAATGCCTGTCTCCTCAACGCCTTCGCCAGCAAGGGGCGAATCTGGATTCGATCGCATCTCGGAAGCGCGCACGACACACTGTTGTAGCTTATCGAGCGCAGGCGTTTTCAGATGAGCCAAATTATCCTGGGTAGGCGGCGCCTCCAGTTCAACTTCCTGCAATTGATACGTACCGGCAGTGGTATCGATCAGCTTGCCTCCTTTGGCAAGCTTCAGACCGTGATCTTCTGCTGCTTTGAACACGGCCGGAGCCCAGGTGACCTTACCCGGATCATCCTGTCCAAGCGGCATCCAGAGAAACCCCTTACCCTGATCGAGCTTGCTGAAGCCCCGGAACATATGGATGGGTACAGAGGCCACGTCACCAGGAGCAAGATCAAGCGAACCGTCTTCCTTGTTCGGGCCGAAGTGAAGTCGCCAATGACCGGTGTGCACAATGAAGACCTCGGCTGTGTCGTGGCTGTGCTGCGAGTTCACACAACCGAACGGCTGGCGGGCGCCACCGATATTGAAACCGTGCTTCTCGCGGATGTGCACGTGTTGGTCAGGGCTTTCCGAGACGCCCGGGCCGATGATGGTGAAATTTTCCTTCTCGGTGGAACCCGGAGTTCGGGTATCGATGAAGGCGGTGCGGCAAGCCTGAAGATCTGCGTAGCGAACCAGACGACTCTGCATCGCGTCTGTGTTCAGGGAGGTATTGGTAGTCTGCATAGGTCAGAAGCTCCACGCCGCAGCGAACAACACCACAGCAAACGTGTTGATTGTACCCAGCCAAGGAAGCTTTGCGTGGCGTTGTGCGAGCTGAGCATGCTAGGGTTCGGTCGATGAACGAGCGTGAGCGCAACCGCGCAGAAGGACGTTTGCCCCTGGTGCTGCTGCCGGGTACACTGTGCGACGCCCGTGTCTTTGAGCCTTTGCAGCAGCGCCTTGGTGATCTCGAGACGCAGGTCGTGATGACGCTCGGGGCAACTTCCATGAGGGGAGCCGCGGCGCATGTCCTGACAAAAGCACCGGAGCGCTTTGTTCTGCTCGGCTTTTCGCTTGGTGGCATGGTAGCGATGGAGACGGCCTTGGCCGCGCCGAAGCGGGTACGTGGTCTTGCTCTGATCAGCACCACCGCCCTGCCTGTTCTGCCCGCTCTGCACAGCGCACGCCGGGCTGCCGTTGAGAATGCCCGAACCATGGGCGCCGGGCGGTTTTTACGTAAAGAGCTGTGGCCGCAGTACGGCGGCCTGGTAGAACGTCCGGAATTGTTGCCGCTCCTAGAAGAGATGGCCGAATCGCTAGGGCATGCCGCGTTCGCGGACCAGACGGAGCTGGCTTTGCGACGGGAGGACTTCCGCCCAAGGCTAAGGACGATCACGTGCCCGGTCCTTCTGCTGGCCGGCGCGGAAGACAAGGTATGCCCACCCACGGCACAGCAGGCGCTCGCTGCAGCACTACCGCACTGCACCTGCGCGACGTTGCCCAGGGCTGGGCATTTCGCCCTGCTGGAAAGCCCGGACAGAGTGGCCCTGTCTGTGGCAGCATGGTTCCACACGATTGAGTGCCGAACGAGCTATCCGTGACCGCGTGTCCGCGCGCGAAAGATCCCAAGGAGAGTAAGTGAGCGAACAGCAGCCTGAAATGCAAGAAGCCGAATCCCAAACCGGCGAGGTGTTGCAGGTAGAACGTCGCGATTTCACGGAACTGGTTCCGACAGACCGACCATGGGTCCAAAGTATGCGCAACTTTGACCCTATCTACACGGACATTGTGGACTACATAGTCCGTTGTACCCATCGCATCTGGGACGAACGCGACGTCGGTCTGATCTACACACACTACACACACAATTGCGTCTTGTATGGAGTGTTGGGCACCATGTATGACCGCGAAAGCATCGTGCGCGAGACCATTCAACGCATCGTGGAACTTCCCGATCGCCGCGGCATGGCGACCTCTGTCGTGTGGCGCGGCAATGACGTGGACGGCTTTTATACCTCGCACATGACGCACGGCACCGGACGGCATACCGAGTACGGCATCTTTGGCAAGCCCACTGGACGCACCTTCGTGACCCGCACCATTGTGGACTGCATGATCGTGGAGAATAAGATTTACCGTGAATGGGTTGCGCGCGATAACATGGCGCAGCTTATTCAGCTTGGGATTGATCCGCAAGAGTACGCCATAACACTCGCGCGGAAAAAGTTCGAGGCAGGCGAGGCGGTCGTGGAGATCGCCGAGAATCGTCGTTTGCTTGGGCAGTATCCGCCGGAGGCGGAACCGGATCTGTCACTCGCGCATAACGAAACAGAAGCTGAGGTCCTGCGTTGGCTTCACCACATCTTCAACAAGCGGATGTTCGGCAAGATTGGTGAGATCTACGCCTCCAACTGCCAATGGCACGGGCCGCTCATGCGCGAGCTCTACGGTCCCGCCGCTGTTATGCAGCAGACCATGCGGCTGGTTGCGACCATTCCTGACTGTGCGTATGTGCCGCAGCATATCTGTTCCGTGGAGAGCGAAGAGGGCGGCACAAAGGTGGCCGTCCGTTGGGTGCTGGACGGGCACCATCTCGGCTATGGGTCCTTGGGTCCGCCGACAGGCTTCAAGCTGGTAGTCATGGGCTTCACCCACCTCCATCTACGCGATGGCAAAATCGTTGACGAGTGGACGGTGTATGACGAGCTCTCGATGCTGGTGCAACTGAAGCTTGGGGCCATGCAGCGCGCGGCAGCTTAACAGGTTCTGCTCTGACACAGAGCTTCGCGCTTCGGATAAACGCCTGATGTGAGGTCGCATGATTGTTCCACAGGTGTCCGTGGCCGCCTCGCCCGCTCTTCTGCAAACCGAGGAGGGCGTCCTCGCTTCGGAGACACACCTGGCCACATCGTCCTCGCTCGCTACGCTTCCTCTGTCACGCCGGCTCACTGCCTTCGGCTTCCTGCTGATCGCGGAGTTCTTCTACGGCTGGGCGTGGAACACCGTCGACGTGTTGCGTCCACTCTTTCGCGCAAATCTTGGCCTGACCCTCACCCAGGCTGGCTCGGCCTACTCCGCGCAGGGGGCAGGCGCGCTGATCGGTGCCCTTTCCATCGGTCAACTAGCCGATCGGCTTGGCAGGCGAACCATGTTGATCGTGGTCATGGCCGGTTACGGCGTGATGCTCATCGCCGGAACGCTTGTAACGAGCTACGCCGCGTTGCTGCTGCAACGCTTCGCGCTCGGACTTTTCCTGGGCGGCAGCTTCCCGGTGGTGGTTGGGATCTACGTAGATCTTTTTCAGCCCACGGTGCGTGGAAAGCTGGCCAGCGCCATTAATGCAACTTTCAGCCTAGCCATTATTTCTCTCAGCTTAGCTTTCGGGCACCTTGGGAATCATGACTGGCACGTGTTGCTATGGTTGGGCGGACTTCCTCCTGTGTTGCTCGCGGGTTTCGCCTTTCTGCTCGTGCCGCGCAGCGAAACACAATCAGGGAAGGTGCGCAAACTGCCCCTAGTGGAACTGTTCGCGCCGGCGCTACGCAGGCGAACGTTCTTGCTGGCCACTATGACGGGACTTAACTTCTTCGGATATCAGGCCTTCAGCGGATGGGTAACAACCTATCTGCTTAGCTACCGGCATTTCGTGATGGCCGACGTCGGGAGGTTAGTCGCGGCTCAATTTGCGGGTAACGTCTTGGGCGGCTTCTTCTGGGGATGGGCAAGTGACCGATTCGGGCGCCGTGTGGGAGCCTCGGGCTTCTTTGTCACGGCAGCAGTCATCGGTGCGTACCTGACGGTGCCCGGGGCGAGATGGGGCTTGCTCATTCTCGGGATTATCTATGGATTTTGCCTTTCAGCCAGCGTGATCTGGGGACCCTGGCTCGCAGAACTCTACCCTCCCCACCTCAAATCGACAGCAAGCTCCATCTTCAACTGGGGACGCCTAGTGAGTTTCTTTTCGCCCCTTCTTACAGGACTGTTGGCTGAGCACTTCGGTCTGCTCGTCGCAATGCTCGGGAGTAGCTTAGCTTTCATCGCTGCTGGCGCCATTTGGTTAAACTTACCTGAGACCCTCTCTTACAAGGGCCCAAGCAAGAATGCCTGAGTCCCTGGAACAGCTCGACTTGCTCCTCATGGAGGAGACGCGATCGCCGCGCGTCCGCCAGGACGGTGTGCACTTTCATAAGCTGCGCTACGTTTCGCTCACCCTTGCGGCTTACGTCGGCGAGGAGGTGAACATAAGGTTCGACCCACGCGACATGAGTGGGATTCGGATCTTCCACAAGACCAGGTTTCTCTGCCGCGCCATCTCCGCTGAACTCGCAGGCGAGGAGATGCCTCCACGAGAACTCGTGCGTGCATGGACGGAGCGCCCGCGCGAGCTGCGTGCCAGCCTCAAGAATCGCCGGGAGGCTGTCGACACACTTCTGGATCTCAGGCGAGGACCGCCGCTGTCAGCTGTTTACGAGGAGGGTCATGGAAGCCACACAGTGCCCGAGCCACCCCGTACCAGAATCGAGCGGTACCGCAACGAATGAGCCCGCCAGCTTTGCGGAGACGCTTGAACCTAGCCGCTTCATCGAGTTCTGCGAGGCCTGCAAACAGTACCGCTACATCGGCCTCTGCTTCGGCGCCCCCGGTATCGGCAAGACTCTTTCAGCCTTTGCTACAGTCAGGCGATGCTATCGGTCAGCTAGACCCATGGACGCCCCTCACCTCAGCTCTGATCCTCGACACAGTGTTGTACACGGAAGGTGCTAAGCGATCTACGTAGTGCACGCGGACGGCTACTGAATAGCACCATGCGTCCGCTCAACGTCGAGAGAAGAACAGTGCTCGATGACCTACGCGCG